>JAIRLA010000097.1 GCA_031259795.1 Azoarcus sp. | reverse complement strand
GCGCTTTTTCCACGCAGGCAATCCACCGACGCTGGAAAAAATCCGCGCGCTGCTTGCACCGCGAGAAGCGATCAGGTCGTCATGACATACTTGCAGACGACTTCCACGCCCTTTTCCGTCTGGGTGAATTCCCAGTCTGTTTCACTGCCTTCGGTACTGATGTTGATCACGAGTTTTTTGGCGCCATGCCATTGATAGGCGATGGTCTCGTATTCATCGAAATCATCCTTGTGATTCGTTCCCGCAGTCAGCGTTGCGCGCAACTTGGGATTCTCCCTTGTGTATTCCTTCCTGACACGCAGATAGGCATCCAGCAGTGTTTTTCCCGCATAAACACATTTGTAGCTCGACATATAGCCGGAACTGCCGCCGCCATAAATGACCGGCTTGCAACTTTTATCCCGCGCCACATGCTCGGACATCGCCTCGCTATGGAAGAAATGTTCCCCAGAAACCTGCTTGGCCGCGAGTGTGCGATCAAGGACGCGAACATCGCTTCCCTGTTGCGAGAAATCGAGCACGGCGAGGGGAGGCTGTGTTTCCCCATATTTGATGATGACTTCGAGCGCACCGCCGTCATGCCAGCGATAGCTGATCTCGGCGCCGATCCTGTCCTCTTCAAAAACATCCCGGTGGTCTTTCCCGACTTCGAGCCGCGCGCGCAGCTTTTCATAGTAATAGCGGTTATCGCCCCCATATGCACTAACCTAGCATCGCATTGCGTATTATATAATTGTAAATTCCTTGCTTTAAGACGTTTTTCGATTAACCATAGCTTATTTATCCTAGTGAAACAGCGAGAGGCTCGGCTCAGGAGAACGATGTTACTTTTGAAATATACCCGTTTTGGGATTAATTTACTATTAGGTTAGTGCATATGGTTATCGCCCCCCCGGTGCAAGGCCAGTTGCTTTGCCCGCCAGTCGAGATAGGCTTTCGTGGGCGTGCTTCGCGGAACCACGCAGGCAGAACCGGCATAGTAATGAAAATTCGCGTCCTCTCTAAATAACGCATTGCAATTGCCATCTGCCGCCAAGCAGGTCATGGGGGACAAAAGCGCGAGGAGGAACGGAAAAAGCAGGAACGCGGAAAAACGGATGGATTTCATGTGACAGTCTCTACCTCTACGTTTTAATTTATGATGTGACTAAAATAACACATAATTCGTGACGACACTATCCAGAGCGGCCTTCCCGCGTCGTGATCCCCAATGGCGGCAATCTCCAGAGCAAATGCTTCCGTATTCGCGGCGCTCACTCCAGATTGAAATGAATGGGGACGATGGCCCAGGAGGCGATCGTCTCGCCGCCGCGCCGTCCGGGGACGAAACGCCAGCGCACAGCACGGTGGCGCGCGCGGACGCGTCGAGCCGGGCAAATCCGGAGCCGCTCCGGATTTCGACTTGATCCGCGCTGCCGTCGGGCGTACGCGCAGACGCACCGTGCCCTCTTCGCGCAGGCGGCTCGACGCGGCGGGATAAGGGGGTTTCGGGTTGTGCAGGTAGGCGGCATCGAACCGGGCTTCCACGAGCGGCGCGCCGATGCTCGCCGTGGCCGGGCCTGGCGCGGGGGGCGGCGGCGCGGGGGGCGGCGCGATGACTTTCGGTGCGACCATGTCGATCAGGCTGACCTGGATGGTTTCCTTCGACGCGCGGTTTCGTCTCTTCCCGCGACCACAGGCGCGTCGAGGAAAAGAGCGCGCCGTGCAGGAGCAGGGCCAGCGCCAACCAGCGCGGGCCGAACGGATTGTCCGAAGAGGCGCAAGACATATTTGTCTGCTTCTGTCCGATTCCATCCCGATCCGTAGCTGGCTTCTATTTCGTGCGGAAGTTATCCTACGGCCAATGATCGAATCGCATCGACATCATGTCGCGTTCCGTTTATAAACCTGAATCTGTCCGACCAGCACTCCATGCCGCCCTCCCCTTCCGCCGGCGCCAGGCCCCCATCCGGGCCGGACTCTTCCCGTCCCGGCATCGTTCTCGCGTCCACCTCGGCTTACCGCCGCCAATTACTCGAACGCTTCGGCTTGCCCTTTGAAACGTTGAGTCCGCACATTGATGAGACGCCCCTGCCCGGCGAAACGCCGGCCCGACTCGCCGAACGGCTGGCCCTCGCCAAGGCCCGCGCCGCCGCCCGCCAGCGTCCAGAAGCGCTCGTCATCGGCAGCGACCAGACCGCCGCCCTCGGCGCGGAGATTTTCGGCAAACCGGGAACCATCGCCAATGCCGCCGCACAATTGCGGCGCATGAGCGGCAACGAAGTACTTTTCCACACCGCCGTCGCCCTCGTCGACGGGCGCGATGGCCGCGAGCAAGTCGACAACGTCCTCACCCGCGTGCGCTTTCGCCGACTGACCGAAGCCGAAATCCACCGCTACCTCGAACGCGAACCCGCTCTCGACTGCGCCGGCAGCGCCAAATGCGAAGGGCTGGGCATCGCGCTCCTCGACGCCCTCTCCGGCGACGACCCCAGCGCCCTCATCGGCCTGCCCCTGATCGCCCTCGCCCGCATGTTGCGCGCGGCGGGCGTGGAACTGCCATGAGCGGCGCGCCCGCGCCCGCGACCAGGACGGGAGCGCTCGTCCTCATCCCCGTGGCGCTGGGTGAAGCGCCATGGCCGGATTTCCTTCCCGCCACCGTACAGCGGCGCACCGCGGGCATCCGCCACTTCGTGGTCGAAAATGCCCGCGCCGCCCGTACCCATCTCAAGCAAACCGGCTACCCCGGCACACTGCGCGACACCGACATCCGCGAACTCGCCGCCGATGCTGGCGACGAAGCGCTCGACGCCCTTCTCGCTCCCGCGCTCGCCGGCGAGGACATCGGGCTGATGTCGGACGCGGGCTGCCCCGCCGTCGCCGATCCCGGCGCGAGGCTCGTCGCCCGCGCCCACTTCCTCGGACTGCGGGTCATGCCATTGGTCGGGCCCTCTTCCATCCTCCTCGGCCTGATGGGTTCCGGTCTCAACGGCCAGAGCTTCGCCTTCCACGGCTACCTGCCCGTCCCCCCCGAAGCCCGCGACCGCCAGCTACGCGCGCTCGAAGACGAATCGCGCCGTCTCGACCGCACACAAATCTTCATCGAAACTCCGTACCGCAACGACCGTTTGCTCGCCGCCCTGCTCCACACTTGCCAGCCCCGTACCCGCCTGTGCATCGCGCGCGACCTCACCACCGCCAGCGAATACCTGCGCACGCACACCATCGCCGCCTGGCGCGAAACCCCGCTTCCCGCGCTCACGAAACGCCCGGCGCTCTTTCTGCTGTTGGCGTGACGCTCCGTTTCCCCGCCCATCCAGCTTTTTCCCGCGCGCGGCGGGGGTTCACAAAACCCGGCATCTTGCTATAATGCGCCGCCTCGGGGCCGATAGCTCAGCTGGGAGAGCGCTGCGTTCGCAATGCAGAGGTCGAGGGTTCGATCCCCTTTCGGTCCACCAAGACACCCGCCCGCCCGTTCCCGGGCGGGCTGCTTTTGCCCGGAATCCCGCGTGTGTCGCGTTCCGCCTGATTATGAACCTGTCTGACAAACAATTCAGGATGTTGCTCATACCATGACGCAAGGGCGTCGACGGGAGATCGATGTCCGATGGCCCGTTGTGGGATGAAGTGG
>JAIRLA010000304.1 GCA_031259795.1 Azoarcus sp. | reverse complement strand
GCTGGCCGCGCGCATCCAGAACGACGTATGGGCGCGATTCGGCATCGAACTGGAAATCGAGCCTGTCGTGGTGTGATCGGGACGATATTCCTGCCTGGGGAAGCGCTGATTGAACGAGGGGGGGATTTTTTGGAACTTGTCATTGCGAAGCGCGCAGCGCCGCGGCAATCTCCCCGCCTCGCCATTGCGAGGGCCATCCCCATCTCGCCATTGCGGAGGCCATCCTCATCTCGTCATTGCGAGGAGGGAGGGGCGGCTTTCGCAATGGCGAGCTTCGTCGGAAGACTTCCCTCCCCCGCTTGGCGGGCGAGAGGGTGCCCGAAGGGCGGGAGAGAGCTTCCAACCATCCGGCGCGCAGCGCCGCTGGATAAAAAAGGGGACGAAGGAAGGGAGACGCCTGTCCACTTCCCACCGCAAAGAAATCAGCGTCGCTGCGCTCCGTATGGAAGGAAACCCTCTCCCGGCCCTGCGGGCCACCCTCCCCCGCAAGCGGGGGAGGGGAGTTCCATCGCACGGAGGGAATCCATCAGAAGAATGCGCCATTGCAAAAGCCTCCCCCGCCTCATCATTGCGCAAGCCTCTCCCACCTCGTCATTGCGCAAGCCTTCCCCACCCTCGTCATTGCGAGGAGCGAAGCGACGTGGCAATCCAGTTCGTTTCATGCGGAGCGTAGCGACGCTGTTTTTTCATGGTGGGGAGTGGACGGGCGTTCCCTTCCTTCGTCCCCCTTTTTAATCAGCGGCGCTGCGCGCCGTTTGATACGAAGCCCTCTCCCGGCCTTCGGCCACCCTCCCCCGCAAGCGGGGGAGGGAAGTTCCATCGCACGAAGGGAAGTCCATCGCAAGAACTCGCCATTACGAAAGCCTCCCCCCGCTTGCGGGAGAGGAGACAACCCGAATCCCGCGCGTTCCCCGATCCCCGATGTCAGCGCCGCAAGGCAAGTCGCATGCGTTCCAACAGTCCGGGCGCGGGATTGGGCCTCAGTTCCGGAGCGAGCGCGGCGGCGATGCGGGCGCCGATGCGTTCGTAGTTGTATTCGCGTTCGACCAGCGCTTGCCCGGCGGCGGCAATCCGGTCGGCCAGCGCCGGGGCGGCGCGCAGGCGGCGCAGTTTGGCTTGCAGTTCGTCGACGTCGCGGTAGAGCACGAGGTTTTCCATGTCTACAAAGCCGAGCGCGCGATTTTCCGCCTCGCCCTGATCGAATGTGCACAACACGCAGCCGCAGGCCATCGCTTCGTAGTTTTTTATCATGTATTCGCCCATGCCCACGTCCGCGCCGACGAAGAAACGGATGCGGTTCAGCATCGCGCAATAATCCGCGCCCGATTCGGTGCGCGTCGCCATCAATGACGGTTCGCGCGCCTTGATCGCTTCGAGCATGGCGCGGCGGGCGCGGTAGCGGTCGCTGCCCGTGCTGCCGAGGAAACCCAGTTCGATGTCGCGCGCGCCGCCCAGGTTGCG
Source organism: Azoarcus sp. (assembly GCA_031259795.1). GTDB lineage: Bacteria > Pseudomonadota > Gammaproteobacteria > Burkholderiales > Rhodocyclaceae > WRNU01. The sequence continues at coordinate 8,311 of JAIRLA010000304.1, read as the reverse complement.
CAGCAGGGTCTGGTCGTATCCTTTGGGCACGAACAAGGCGTCGACGCCTTCGGCGCGCAGCTTTTCCGCGACTTGCCAGCCCGAGACCAGCACCCGCGCCGCCGGCAAGCCGCGATAAAAAGCGCTGAACCTGCCCTGGTATTTGCAGCGGTAATAGTTCTGGCAGGCGTCGTGCTCGAGGATGACAAGATTGGGCAGGCCGCGCACGAAAAGCGGCTGGCGGGACAGTTTCTTGAAGCGCAGGAAAAGCACGATGCGATCGTAGCGCTCCGGGGCGATGTTTTCCGCGCGGAAATAGCGTCGCAGATTGCGTTGTTCCTCGTCCGTGAGGCGGCGCAAATCGCAATCGCTCGCCGCCGCCACGCTGTCGTAGAGCCGGTCGAGAATGACCCGTTGCCTGTCCAGCACGAGAAAGAGGATTTTCATCGCCGCCCCGCTGTCCTGGCCGGCCTCATGCCGGGGCGGGCGCCGCGCCGTCCGGTGTTTTTTCCCGGCGCGAACAGGCGATGAGCGCCATGGGCAGCAGGATCAGCAGCCACAGCGCGTCGGGATTGCCGATGACCTGGCCGCCCTCGAAATTCAGACCGATCATGGCGGAGAGCAAATAGCCGCCCCAAGGGTCGCGCGCTCTCCAGGCGGTATAAAGTAAATGGGCGCACAGCGCGAAGAAAATGAACAGCGCCGGTAATCCATTGTAAAAGGCAAAGGCAAAGAAGATATTGTGCGGATGGAGAATGGGCAGCGCCCCATCGAGAATGGTATGGGCGCTCCGGAATCCCGTGCCGCAGCCAAGCCAGGGGCTGCATTGTTTCCAGTCCAGCATCAGCTTTTGCCATAGTTCGAAACGCCCTGAATCGCCACGGAATACTATTTCGTGCAGTGAGGGATCCAGCCATAGCACAAAGCTCACCGCCATGATGAATACAGCGAAAGCCGCCGCCACATAGCGCGCGGCGCGCCGTTTGTGCCAGACATAGCCCAGGATGAACACCGGCACGACGCACAGGCTGAGCAGGCCGCTGCGACTCTGGAGCACGTATATGATGGCGATGAGACTCAGCGGGATGGCAAGCGCCATTTCCGTCCAGCGCCCGCCCGCGAACCAGAATGGAAACGCCAGTACCAGACAGGCGGCGAGCCAGATGCTGACATAAATGCAGCCGTTCAGCCTGCCGATGAGCAAGGCGACGCGCTGCCCCAATTCATATTCTCCATTCAGCCAATAGACCGCCACGGAAATGAAAATATATCCCAGCACGGTCCAGAACATGGCGCGCGCGAACATTCCCGTCCTGAAGATGCCGGTCGCGGCCAGGCGCATGACGGCCAGCAGGAACAGGGCGACGTAGAAGAGATGCTTGGCGTACTGGACGGTGCCCGACAGGGCGCACCAGGCGAAAAGAACGCCCCACAGCAGGATTCCGGGCTGGCGCAAATCCAGCTTGCCGCGCAGCCTGAAGAGCGCGGCGAGCGCGGGCGCGGCGATGAATGCATAGTAATAGTTATTGACCATCTTGGCGGTGGGCAATAACAGGAAAGCCGCGATGAACAGCAAAATGGCCAGCGTGAAATAGGCCGGAATTCCGCCTTCACCGAAAATCAGCGCCCTGGCGGACGCCAATATCGTCCCTTTGCTGGCGAGACGGCAAGTCATTATTGCGCTGTCGCCAATATGGGTTACGGCATGCGCCGAAAAATCAGCGAGGTATTGATGCCGCCGAACGCGAAATTATTGCTCATGATGTATTCGCATTCGAGGTCGAGGCCATTTCCCGTGATATAGGCCAAATCCGCGCAACGCGGATCGACGTTGTCGAGATTCAGCGTGGGGGCGAACCAGTTGGCGCGCATCATGGCGATGGAAAACCATGCCTCCAGCACGCCGGAAGCGCCAAGGGTGTGGCCGATGTAACTCTTCAGCGAACTGATCGGCATGGCGGAGCCGAAGACTTCGCGGGTTGCCCTGCTCTCGGCGATGTCGCCCAGTTCGGTGGCGGTGCCGTGACCATTCACGTAATGGATGGCTTCGGGAGGAAGTCCCGCCGAAGCAAGCGCCAGACGCATGGCGATCGCCATGGTGGCGGCGTTGGGCTGTGTGACGTGCATGCCGTCGCAGTTGGTGCCGAAGCCGACGATTTCCGCGTGGATGTTCGCGCCGCGCGCGCGCGCGTGTTCGTATTCTTCGAGGATCAGCGTGCCCGCGCCCTCGCCGATCACGAGACCGTCGCGGTCGCGGTCGTAGGGGCGCGGCGTCAACCGCGGTTCGCTGTTTCTCGTGCTGGCGGCGAACAGGGTGTCGAAGACCGCCACATCGGGGGCGCCGAGTTCGTCCGTCCCTCCCGCGACCATCACATCGGCATGGCCGTGCAAGATGGTCTCGTAGGCATAGCCGATCCCCTGGCTCCCCGAGGTGCAGGCGCTCGATGTCGTATGCACCCTGCCGGTCAGGCCGAAAAAGACGGCGATATTGACTGGCGCCGTGTGCGCCATCATGCGGATGTAGCTGTTGGCGTTCAAACCTTCGACCACGCGGGTGTCGATCATGCGGGCGAAATCGGCGAGGGCCTCCAGCCCCCCGACCGAGGAGCCGTAGGAGACGCCCGCCCGCCCGGAAGAAAGCAGCGCCTTGTCGTCCAGCAGTCCGGCGTCGGCGAGGGCGAATTCGGTGGCGCGGCACGCCAGGAGCGCCACCCGCCCCATGCCGCGCATCGCCTTGCGGGTATAGCGTTCGGGCGGCAGGGTGAATTCCGCCGCCGGAGCGCCCAGACGCGTATTCAGCCCCTTGATGTCCTCCCAGCTTTCCACGATGCGCACCGCGTTCTCCAGGGCGCGCAGGCGCGTCTCGATCTCGCGCCATTCCGTCCCCAGCGGACTGATGCCGCCCATGCCGGTGACGACGACCCGCCGCCTCGTCCGCGCGCTGTCCCGGCTCACGACATGCCTCCATTGACGGCGATCACCTGCCGCGTGATGTAGGCGGCGCCGTCGGAGAGGAGGAAACTCACGGCGGCGGCGACTTCTTCGGGCTTGCCGGCGCGGCGCGCGGGAATCATGGGCAGGATGCGTTCCATGATTTCGGGCGCGGCCATGTCCGTGTCGATCAGGCCGGGCGCGACGCAGTTGACGGTGATGCGCCGCTTGGCGAGTTCCACGGCGAGCGCCTTGGTCGCGCCGATGACGCCCGCCTTGGCGGCGCTGTAGTTGACCTGGCCGCGATTGCCCGTCTGCCCGGAGATCGACGAGAGCGTGACGATGCGCCCCGGCCCGCGCGCCTGCACCATCGCCATGACGAGCGGACGCAGCACGTTGTAGAAACCGTCCAGATCGACGGCGAGCACGCTGTCCCACTCTTCGTCCGTCATGGCCGGGAAGGCATTGTCGGCGGTGATGCCGGCGTTGCAGACGACGCCGTAATAGATGCCATGCGCTTCGATGTCGGCCAGGAGCGCCGTTTTTGCCCCGGCGCGGTCGGCCACATCGAATTGCAGCACGCGCGGGCGCTCGCCGCCGCATTGCCGGGCAAGTTCATCCGCCAGCCGCTCCGCGCGTTCGCGCTGGCCGCGGCAGTGCAATACCGGCAGGAAACCGTCCGCCGCCGCGCGCCGGGCAATGGCTTCGCCAATGCCGCGCGAGGCGCCCGTCACAAGGACGCTCCTGCGTCGAGGGGAGTCTTCAATCATGTTTTTATCAAATAAGCATTCAGATCGAGGGGCTGGTAGACCATCAGGCGCGCATGCGCGACCGCAATATCCCCGGAATGGTAAATCACACAATCCATGACGGCCAAACCTTCGTCGTCGCGCCAATTCTCCCGCGCCTCGATGGTGAGCGCCCCGCCCGCGGCGAAGCCGTCCACCTTGCTGGAGAACCGGCGCGCCGACACCAGGAAGCCGGTCCTGATGGCGATGCCCCGCTCGTGGGATTCCCAGCCGACCAGCGCGCCGATGGCCTGCGCCATGTACTCGATGCCCACGTAGGCGGGAACCAGTCCATCCCGGCAAAAGGGGCTGTCCATCCGCAAGGCGACGGCGCAACGGATGTATCCCATTTCGGCTTCGAGCACGTCATCGAGCAATACCATGCGCCCGCAATGCGGCAGGTATTCCTCGATGGGCAGGTAGGCGCGGACATCCTTCCGGCTCATGCCCATTCTCCCTGCTTCCGCGACCGGGCCGCGCCGATCGTCATGGATATGGATATGCGGACAAGCGGCGGGCGGGCCGTCAACATGACCGACAGGGATTTTCTCATCATGGCTCCGAAGAGGGTTCGTCCTGGCCGCTTTCCCGCGCCAGGATCAGCGCCGTATTGCTGCCGCCGAAAGCGAAAGACGTCGAAAGGGCGTATTGTACCGGCGCCGCCGCGCGTTCGCCCGGCGAGACCAGGCGCAACGGCGGATCGCCCGGATCGGCGACGCCATCCCACAGGTGCGGCGGCAGGCGGCGTTCGCCGTCGGCGAGCGTCAGCCAGCAGATTGCCGCCTCCAGCGCTCCCGCCGCGCCGAGCGTATGGCCGGTGAGCGGCTTTGTCGAACTCATGGGCGTGCCGGGAAAACACTCCGCCATCGCCCGGCTTTCCATGGCGTCGTTCTGGCGGGTGGCGGTGCCGTGCAGATTCACATAGCCGATGGCTGCGGCGGGCAGGCGCGCGCGCGCGAGCGCCGCCCGGATCGCCAGCTTCGCGCCCGTGCCCGTCGGTTCCGGGGAAGAAATGTGATAACCGTCGGAACTCTCTCCCCACCCGGCCAGCCGGATGCGCGGCGCATCGCCGGGGGGCGCGCGGCTCACCAGGAAAAGCGCGGCGGCTTCGCCGATATTGATGCCCTTGCGGTTGCCTGAAAACGGTTGGCACGGCTCGGCGGAAACGGCTTCCAGCGCCGAAAAACCCGCGACGGTGAAACGCGTCAGGGTATCCACGCCTCCGGCCAGCACCAGATCGGCCATGTCCGCTTCGATGAGGCGGGCGGCCGAAACCAGCGCTTTGGCGCTGGAAGTGCAGGCGGTCGATACCGCATAGGCAGGCCCCGCCACGCCCAGCACATTGGCGAACATGCGCGCGGGCGAGCCGAGTTCCTGCTGCGAATAGTGGAATTCCCGCGGCCATTGCCCGTGTTCGACGCGAAAGCGAACCGCGCTTTCTCCCTCGAACATGCCGGAAGTGCTGGTGCCGATCACCACGGCGATCCGCGCGGACGGCAGACCGGCCGCCAGCCTGCGATAGTCCGCCTCGATCAGTTTGAAGGCGGCCAGCGCCAGGGCATTGTTGCGCGAGCGCTGTTCCACCGGCAGAAAGCCGACATCCGGCAGCGCCGCATCCACCAGGCCGAGCGCCAGCGGACAACCGGGACTGTAAGCATCGCTTGTCCGCATACCGGCGCGCTCGCCCCTGAACAAAGCCTCGCGGACAGCGGCGAGACCGCCGCCGAGCGCGCACAAAAGGCCGGGCGGATAGAGCCATGCCGGAGGGAAGACCTCAAAGCTCATGCGATTCCAAAAAAAGTTCGTAATCCGGAGGAATGTGCCTGAACGCGACCTTGCCCCGCCAGGGAGATTCCGTTTCGTAGTCGATGACGGTTTTCACCGCCTCGCCGCCGGCGATCTCGCGCCGGAGCTTGCCATCCACGCGCCGTTCCGTCACATGCGCGCCGGACGGCAGGGCGCGGCGCAGATTTTCCAGCGGGGTGACGATCAACAGGAGATCGTTCAGGACGCGCCTTCCGTCTGGCGCATGCGGTACAAAACGCTGCTCGGAAAACATTTCCCCGTCGTACTCCAGGCTCATGAGGCGTATACCGAAGGCCAGCATGACCAGGCGCAGGCGATCCTTCCCGATCTCCAGCACCGCGTCCGCGCCGCGCTCGCCGCCCGGCCAACGGATGACGAGACGCTGTTCCACCACGCGCTCGCCAAGCAGCGCGGGCGCGACCCTGAGCGGCGGCGGCGCGGATTCCGCCGGATCGCCGCGCGCGGGCCGCACGGGCAATACGCAGGCCGCGAGGCAAAAGGCGCAAAAAACACAGATCAGGACACAAGGCAAGCGCGGGATCAGACAAGCGCGCATGCCGCTTCCAGCGAAGCCAGGCGGCGCTCCGGCTTGGCGACGAACGGATTGTCCTCGTCCCAGGCGTAACCGGCCAGCACGGCGGAGATCATGCGCTCGATCGGCGCCGCCTTGCCGGAATGGAAAATGATGTCCTGCAAGCGCCGGTCATACCAGGCGTTGACGAAAGCGCGGAAAGTCTCGATGCCGGTCTTGAGCGGCTCGGCGTACTCGCGCTCCCAGTCGACCCGCTCGCCCGCGAGTTGCTTCAGGATCGCCTTGACCGCCAGGTCGGACGACTTGAAGGCGATGGTGACGCCGGAGGAAAACACCGGATCGAGGAACTCGCTGGCATTGCCCAGCAAGGCGAAATGCCGCCCCCACAGGGTCTTGACGTTGGCGGAATAGCCGACGATATTGCGCGCGGGCGTGTCCCATTTGGCGTATTTCAGCAGTTCCGCCAGATTGGGCGCTTCTTGCACGCGCTCGACCAACTGTTCCATATCCGCGCGCCCGTCGAATTGCTCGCGCCGCCCCACGACGCCGATCGACGAGCGTCCGTTGGAGAAAGGAATCAACCAGTACCAGATATCGGTTTCCACGGGATGCACGGAAATCAGGATCTTGTTGCGGTCGAAAACCGCCTCCGGATTGCTGGCGATGCCATCTTCGATATGGGTGAAGATTGCCTGCCGCACCGGCAGCGCGGAGGGCGTCTCCAGATCGAGCAGGGCGGGCAGCACCCTTCCGTAGCCGCTCGCGTCGAGCAGGAATTCGCCGGTCAGCGCGTACTCCTCGCCATCTTCGGAACGCACCGTCACCACCGGCTTTTCGCCCGCGAGATCGACCGCGGTCACTTCATGGCGGTAACGGATGTCGGCCCCCATGCGCGCCGCGGCATCGGCCAGCACCTTGTCGAACGGCCCGCGCTGCACCTGATAAGTCGTTCCCCAGCCGGGAGAGAGTTTCTCGCGGAAATCGAAACAGGCGTATTTCGTATCGCAGGCGAAGGCGGCGCCGTTCTTGAACTGGAAACCCGCCTCGACCACATCCTGCAACATCCCGGCGGCCTCGATGAACTCCATGCTCTGCGGCAAAAGGCTCTCGCCGATGACGAAACGCGGAAATTCCTGCTTCTCCAGAATAGTCACGGCGCGGCCCGCGCGCCGCAACAACCCCGCCGCCACGGCGCCGGACGGCCCGGCGCCGATGATGATGACCTCGCTTTTTTCCTGACGCATGATGCGCTCTCCTTTGAGCGGCCTGAAAACCGTCCGATTTTGCCTTGAAATGGATTGAATGCTCAAGTAGAAGCGGTTCGAGCCGCATCGAATGCATGCCGGCCCCGCCACCGAACAGAAAACCCGCGCCGCGTCGCTTCGTATGCCGCCCCCCGGCGCCGCGCCCATCCGACCCCTGGCATGACAGCGGCGGCGCAAGACGCCGGATGTATAACTTATTGGTTTTACAGAGAAAACAATCCGGGGAAAGTCATGTTGACTTCATGCGCGAGCGTTTTTGTAGTCGCCGACCGTAAATGGCGGGAGCGGGGGGTTTTCGTAATGGTGGTAGTGGGGTGGCTTTCATAATGGCGAGTTTTTCCGATGGACTTCCCTTCGTGCGATGGAACTCCCCTCCCCCGCTTGGCGGTGTACCGTCCGGCGCGAAGCGCCGCTGATTTTTTTGCGGCGGGGCATGGACAAGCGTTCCGTTTCTTCCTCCCCTTCCGTTCCTTCCTCCCCTTCTTTATCCAGCGGCGCTGCGCGCCGAATGGTTGGAAACCCTCTCCCGCCCTTCGGGCACCCTCCCCCGCAAGCGGGGGAGGGGAGTTCATCGGAAGAACTCGTCATTGCGAGGAGCGAAGCGACGTGGCAATCCAGTGCGTTCCATGCGGAGCGCAGCGACGCTGATATTTCACCGCGGCGGAAAAGAGACGGGCATTCCTTTCTCCCGCCCTCTTTTTCAGTCAGCGGCGCGCCGGCTGGAGCGAAGCCCTCTCCCGGCCCTGACCCGGCTATGATGATTTTCGGGTACGGAAACCCCGGGCGGCGCTCATCTTGCCTGTTTGTGCTTCATTCACAGCAGCACCCGCTCGATGCCCCCATTGCCAGCCCGCGCCACGTAATTGTCCAGCCAGTTTTCCCCCAGTATCCCGCGGGCGATTTCGATCACGAGGTAATCGGCTTCCACTCCGCCCGCGACAGCGGCGTAGCGCGCCAGTCCTTGCAGGCAACTCGGGCAGGCGGTGAGGATGCGGGTCGGAGCGGGGCCA
>JAIRLA010000261.1 GCA_031259795.1 Azoarcus sp. | reverse complement strand
GGATGAGGGGCTTGCCGAGTAGCGGCAAGTATTGCTTGGGCAACGCGGCCCCCATGCGCGCGCCGCTGCCGGCGGCGGGCACGAGGGCGAAATGGCGGGGATCGGATTGCATGGCCGGGCTTCTACGGAAGCGGGGCGAAATAGCGAATGGAAAACGCTCGCGCCGCCGTGCGCATGATCGCACCTACGGAAAGGCGGGGGCTTTTTCGGGGATCGGGGCGGAATCGTACGGAACAAGACATTCATCATAAGTTCCGTTTCTCCTCCCCCCCCCCTTTCAATCAGCGGCGCTTTCCCGCGCGCCGGGAGGTTCGCCGTCCGTGGACTCGTCGCCGAGGAAACCGCCGCTCTGGCGCGCCCACAGCCGGGCGTAAAGGCCGCCGCGCGCGAGCAGGCTCTTGTGGTCGCCTTCCTCGGCGATGCGGCCATGGTCGATGACGATCAGCCGGTCCATCGCCGCGATGGTCGACAGGCGATGGGCGATCGCCACGACGGTCTTGCCCTCCATCAGGCGATAAAGGCTCTCCTGGATCGCCTCTTCGATTTCGGAATCGAGCGCGCTGGTCGCCTCGTCGAGCAGCAGGATCGGCGCATCCTTCAGCATGACCCGCGCGATGGCGATGCGCTGGCGCTGGCCGCCGGAGAGCTTGATGCCGCGTTCGCCGACATGGACATCGTAGCCGCGCCGCCCTTTCGGATCGGTGAGCGCCTGGATGAACTCGTGCGCCTCGGCGCGGCGCGCCGCCGCCAGCATGCACTCGTCGCCCGCATCGGGGCGACCATAAAGAATATTGTCCCGCACCGAGCGGTGCAGGAGCGAAGTGTCCTGCGTCACCATGCCGATCTGGGCGCGCAGGCTGTCCTGCGTGACGGCGGCGATATCCTGGCCGTCGATCAGGATGCGGCCCGATTCGGGATCGTAGAAACGCAGCAGCAAGTTGACGATGGTCGATTTACCCGCGCCGGAACGTCCGACGAGGCCGATTTTCTCGCCGGGGCGAATCACCAGGTCGAGGCCGTCGATGACCCGTCGCGCCGCGGCGCCATCCGCGCGCGCGCCTTCGAGACCGTAGGAAAAGTCGACGCGCTCGAAGCGGATTTCGCCGCGCGTCACCACGAGCGGGCGGGCATCGGGCCGATCCGTGATCTGATGCGGGCGGGAAAGGGTGTTGATGCCGTCCTGCACGGTGCCGACATGCTCGAACAGCGCCGCCATCTCCCACATGATCCAGTGCGACATACCGTTGAGGCGCAGCGCCATCGCCGTGGCCGCCGCCACCGCGCCGACGCCGACCGCGCCGCCCATCCACAGCCACAGCGCCGTGGCGGCGGTCGCCAGGATCAAGCCCATGGACATGGCGTGCTGCACGACCTGAATGCCGCTCACCAGGCGCATTTGCCCGTGGACGGCGAGGAGGAATTCCTGCATGGCCGCGCGCGCGTAAGCGGCCTCGCGCCCCGCGTGGGAGAAGAGCTTGACCGTGGCGATATTGGTATAGGCGTCGGTCACGCGCCCGGTCATCGAAGCGCGCGCGTCGGCCTGCGTGCGCGAAACGCGCGCCAGCCTCGGTACGAAAAACCACAGCGCGCCCAGATAGCAGGCCAGCCAGCCGAACAGAGGCGCGAGCAGCCGGACATCGAAACCGCCGAGCACCGCCACGAGGGTGATGAAATAAATGACGACGAACACCAGGATGTCGGTGACGATGAAACAGGTATCGCGCACCGCCAAAGCGGTCTGCATGACCTTGGCCGAAACCCGCCCGGCGAACTCGTCCTGATAGAAACTCATGCTCTGCCCGAGCATGAGGCGATGGAAATTCCAGCGCAGCCGCATCGGAAAATTGCCCGCCAGCGCCTGATGCTTGATGAGCGTCTGCAACAGCACCACGGCGAGGCTGGCGACGATGATCCCCGCCAGCCACAGCAAGCGGCCGCCCTCGTCGGCCCACAGGCGCGCCGGATCGAGCGCGGCGAGCCAGTCCACCACCTTGCCCAGCATGGCGAAAAGCAGTGCCTCGAAAGCGCCGACCAGCGCCGTACACAGCATCATGGCGACGATCAGCCCCCGCATGCCCTCGGCGCCCCGCCACAAAAACGCAAAAAAACCGCGCGGCGCGGGGGCGGGATGGCGATCCGGATAGGGATCGACGGTGGCCTCGAAAAAACGGAACACGATGAATTCCTCACTGCGCCATGGGCAGGACACGCGGAAAAGGCGCTATTTTGCCTCCGGAATGGCGAGCGAGGCGAAACGATTCACGGATCACCACAGGCACGGGCCTGAGGCTCTCGCAATGACGAGGCGGGGAAGACTTTTGCTACAGACCGGGGACATCGTTCCCGTATGTACGACAGCACCCTCCTCAGAGGCTCAACCCATATTTTTCTCCTTTCCGATCCTGATGGAATGGTTTTTCATGTCGATCTGGCCGATGCGGCTGCTATACCACCACAAGCTGTAGATCGTGCTGGCGGCGGACATGGGCGCGCCCTCCCGCTCCAGCAACGTC
>JAIRLA010000027.1 GCA_031259795.1 Azoarcus sp. | reverse complement strand
TCGCTCACTGTTTCGCCAAGATAAGCAAGCTGTTCTTGATCGAAAAACGTCTTAAAACAAGAAATTTACAATTATATAATGCCGCAATGCAGCAATGTTAGGTTAGTGCATATGGGGGGCTGTCCACCATATGCACTAACCTAATAGTAAATTAATCCCAAAGTGGGTATATTTCAAAAGTAACAGCGTTCCCCTGAGCCAAGTCGCCTACTGTTTCACTAGGAATAATAAGCTATTGTTAATCGAAAAACGCCTTAAAGTAAGGAATTTACAATTATATAATGCGCAATGCGATGCTAGGTTAGTGCATATGCGGGGCGTCCGCGCCGGCGGCGTGTTCTTCGTCCATTCCCAATTCCTGGATCTTGCGCGTGATGGTGTTGCGTCCGATGCCGAGCAATTGCGCGGCTTCGATGCGGCGTCCGCCGGTGACGGCCAGCGCGCGCTGGATCAGCGTGCGCTCGAATTCGCGCGTCAGGCGGTCGAACACTTCGCCGGGGACCGCGGCCAGCAGGCGGCCTGCTTCGAGGCCGAGACCGTCGGTCCAGCTGACCGGCGCTCCGTAGGCGGGCCGGTCGCGCAGTTCGGGCGGCAGGTCGGCGATGTCGACGATCTGGCCAGGCGCCATGACGGTGAGCCAATGGCAAAGGTTTTCGAGCTGGCGGATGTTGCCGGGGAAAGGCAGTGTTTGCAGGTAGGCGAGCGCGGCTTCCGAAATGCGTTTGCTCTCCACGCCGAGTTCCCGGGCGCTGTGTTGGAGGAAATGACGCACCAAAAGGGGGATGTCTTCCCTGCGTTCGCGCAGCGGCGGCAGGCGCAGGCGGATGACGTTGAGGCGGTGGAAAAGGTCTTCGCGGAAAAGCCCTTGCCGGACGCGCTCTTCGAGGTTCTGGTGGGTGGCGGCGATGACCCGCACGTTGGCGCGGATGGGTTGGAGGCCGCCGACACGGTAGAAGTTGCCGTCGGAGAGCACTCGCAGCAGGCGGGTTTGCAGTTCCGGGGGCATGTCGCCGATTTCGTCGAGGAACAGGGTGCCGTCCGCGGCTTGTTCGAAGCGGCCCCGGCGTTGCGCGGAAGCGCCGGTGAAGGCGCCGCGCTCGTGACCGAACAGTTCGGACTCGAGCAGGTCGCGCGGAATGGCGGCGGTGTTGATGGCGATGAAGGGCGCGTCTTTGCGCGGGCTGTGGCGATGCAGGGCGCGCGCGACGAGTTCTTTGCCGGTGCCGGATTCGCCGTTTATCATCACCGTGGCGTGCGATTGCGATAGCCGCCCGATGGCGCGGAAGACTTCTTGCATCGAGGGCGCCTGGCCGAGGATTTCGGGAACGACGGCGGTTTCCTTCGGGGCGTTTTCTTGTCGCGGGTCTTGTTCGAGCGCCCGGCGCACGAGGGCAATGGCCTGGTCGACATCGAAAGGTTTGGGCAGGTATTCGAACGCGCCGCCCTGGAAGGCCGATACGGCGCTCTCCAGATCGGAGTAGGCGGTCATGATGATGACGGGGATTTGCGGAAGGCGTTCCCTGATCCGGTGCAGCAGGGTCAGCCCCGACTCGCCGGGCATGCGGATATCGGAAAGCACCGCCTTGGGGGAGGGCGCAGAGGATTCGAGCGCGTCCAGCGCTTCGTTCGCCGAGGCGAAGCTGCGATAGTCGATCTCTTCGCGGCCCAGAGCCTTTTCCAGTACCCAGCGGATGGAACGGTCGTCGTCGACGATCCAGACAGTGTTCATCGGTTTCGTGCGTGCATTGTTTTGGTGCGAAACGTCGGCATCATGTTCGCCTGGTAATCGGAATCAGGACGGTAAAGCAGGTTCGTCCCGGCTGGCTGCTGACATCGATCATGCCCTGGTGACGCTCGATGAAACTTTGCGCGAGCGACAGCCCGAGACCGCTGCCGCCGTCGCGCCCCGAGACCAGCGGGTAGAAGATCTTGTCGCGGATTTCTTCCGGGATGCCGGGGCCGTCATCAATCACTTGCAATTCCAGTGCCATCCTGAAGCGGCGCTTGGCCAGCGTGACCTGGCGGGCGATGCGGCTGCGCAATCTGATTTCGCCCTTGCCTTCGAGCGCCTGTGCGGCATTGCGGGTGATGTTGAGGATGGCCTGGATCAACTGTTCGCGGTCGGCGGTCAGTTCGGGGAGGCTGGTGTCGTAATCGCGGCTGATGATGATGGCGGGGAATTCGGCCAGGATGAGCCGCCGCACCCGTTCGAGCACATCGTGGATGTTGAGCACGGCGGGGCGCACCATGCCGTGCGAGGTGAGCAGGCGATGCATCAGGTCTTGCAGGCGATCGGCTTCGGCGATGATGACTTCGGTGTATTCGTGCAGTTGCGGATCGGACAGTTCGCGCTGGAGCAGTTGAGCCGAGCCGCGGATGCCGCCCAGCGGGTTCTTGATTTCGTGGGCGAGGTTGCGGATCAGTTCGCGGCTGGCCTGTTGCTGGTACAGGAGCTGCTCTTCGCGCGCGACCCGCAATTGAGCGTCGATCGGACGAAGTTCGAGCAATAGCCGCGCATCGTTGGCGTCGATGGGGCTGACCGTGCAATCAATATTGATTTCGCCGCCGCCGGGGCCGCGCACTTTGAGGTCTTGTCCGGTATAGCTCCAATTGGTGCGCAGGGCGTTTTCCAGCGCATTGCCCAGGGCGGGGGACTCGCCGAGCAGGCTTTGCAATGGCTGCCCGAGCAGCTTGCGCTGGCTGATGGCGAAAAGGTTTTCCGCGCTGGGGTTGAGGTAGCGGATGACCAGCCTGGCATCGACAAGGACGACCGCCGACGAGAGCAGATCGAGTCCTGCGAAGGGTTCCGGCACGGTGGTCTGCGGGCGATATGTCATTGGTGGAAAGCGCGGATCGACGCTTTCCATTAGCAAAGACCGTACCGCCTGTGTTTTTCGGCGAACCCGCCCGCGCAACCCGTGTCAGCGCAACCCGGAGATTTCCTTGTTCAGGGCCTCGATGTTGCGTTCGCGCTGCTCGATATCGTTCTTGTACGGTTGCAGGCGGTCGAGCACTTTCTGGTAGTTCTTCTCGTTGCCGAGGCGGATGCTTTCCTGTTCGGCCAGTGCCTTTCTTGCCTCTTCGAGCGCCGCCCTTTCGCCGGCGAGTTCGCTTTCCAGCAACTGCCGGCGGGTTTGGTCGCGCTCTCTTTGCGTATCACTGCTGACCTTCGGAAAAGAGACCGGTTGCGTGAAAGCTCTTACCGGGATCGACGAGACCGCCTGCGTGTTGTCGAGCGCGGTGCAGTTTTTATTGTTGCCGCGGCTGTTGGTATAGGAGATCCTGCCGGTATCGTCGACGCACTTGTAGACTTGGGCGGAGACGGAAAGCGGCGCGAGACCAAGCGCCAGGAAGAACAACGGGATTGCGCGCGAGAAGATCATGATTGCATCCTTTGTGGCGTATCGGTGACTGGGTCTAAGGGATTATATGTAAGCAGTGCAGAAAATTACACCATAAAAAGGGGCGGAAGGGACTGTCCCTTCACGAACATCCGTTTTCTGTCCGCAGAACCGCGATGCGCGCCGGACATGATCGCGGGCGCGCATCGGGATAAAAGCGCGCGCCGTCTACGAACGTTCTCCGGAATCCCGTGTGGTCGTCGCCGCCGGACGCGGGCGGGCGTCGCCGCGGGAGGAAGCCGCCGGCCTGATGCGTGGCGTGGAAACGACAGTGACCTTGTCGGTCGCATTGACCGTTTCGCAGCTTTGCGCGTCATTGCGGCTATTGGTGTAGGTGGTGTTGCCGTCGGCGCCTATGCATTTGTAGACCTCGGCGGAGGAGGCGGCGAACGGCGCGAGGCCGAGGGCCAGGAAAAACAGGGGAATCGCGTGTCTGATGGTCATGGCGGTGTCCTTGGGTGAAGTGAACGATCAATGACATGGTACATACAAAATCAAACTGCTCGCAGCGATTAGACCATAAAAAAAGAAAAAAGGACGAGCGGCGCTCGTCCTTCCACAAACGGCCGCTCCGCTGTCACAGACTATAGTACATATCGAACTCAATGGGATGCGTGGTCATGCGAAAACGGGTCACGTCCTCCATTTTCAGTTCGATGTAGGCATCGATGAAATCGTTGGAAAACACGCCGCCGCGAGTCAGGAACTCACGATCCTTGTCGAGATAATCGAGCGCCTGGTCGAGGCTCGAACAAACGGTCGGAATCTTGGCGTCTTCTTCCGGCGGCAGGTCATAAAGATTCTTGTCGGCGGGGTCGCCCGGATGAATCTTGTTCTGGATGCCGTCGAGACCCGCCAGCGCCATCGCCGCGAAAGCGAGGTAGGGATTGGCGGTGGGATCGGGGAAACGCACTTCGATGCGGCGGCCCTTCGGGCTGGCGACGTAGGGAATGCGGATCGAGGCCGAGCGGTTGCGGGCGGAATAGGCGAGCTTCACCGGGGCCTCGAAGCCGGGCACCAGGCGCTTGTAGGAGTTGGTGCCGGGGTTGGTGATGGCGTTGAGCGCGCGGGCGTGCTTGATGATGCCGCCGATGTAATAAAGCGCGGTCTCCGACAGGCCCGCGTAACCATTGCCCGCGAAAAGGTTTTGCCCATCCTTCCAGATCGACTGGTGTACGTGCATGCCGGAACCGTTGTCGCCGACGATGGGCTTGGGCATGAAGGTGGCGGTCTTGCCGTACTGGTGGGCGATGTTGTGGACGATGTACTTGAGAATCTGCGTCCAGTCGGCGCGGCGGGTCAGGGTCGTGAACTTGGTGCCGATTTCACATTGCCCGGCGGTGGCGACTTCGTGGTGATGCACTTCGACCGGCACGCCGACGGATTCGAGCGCCGACACCATCGCGGCGCGGATGTCGTTGAGGCTGTCGACCGGCGGCACGGGGAAATAGCCCCCCTTGACGCGGGGACGGTGGCCGATGTTGCCGCCTTCGAACTTCTCGGCGGAAGACCAAGCGGCTTCTTCGGAAAACACCTTGACGTAAGAGCCGGAAATGTCGACCGACCATTCGACGGCGTCGAAGACGAAGAACTCGGGTTCCGGGCCGAAATAGGCGGCGTCGCCGATGCCGGTGCTCTTGAGATAGGCCTCGGCGCGCCGGGCGATGGAGCGCGGATCGCGGTCGTAGCCCTTGCCGTCGGACGGCTCGATGACATCGCAAGTCAGCACCAGGGTGGTTTCATCGAAAAAGGGGTCGATGTAGGCCGATTCGGCATCCGGCAGCAGGATCATGTCGGAAGCCTGGATGCCCTTCCAGCCGGCGATCGATGAACCGTCGAACATATGGCCGTGCTCGAAGACTTCTTCCTCGAAGACGGAGATGGGCACGCCCACGTGCTGCTCCTTGCCGCGGGTATCGGTAAAACGATAATCAACGAAGCGAACTTCGTTTTCCTGGATCAACTTCATGACATCTTGAGCGTTCATTTTCATTCCCGTGAGTGTGAGACGGTGTTTCTGGAATTCCAGACGAGGAAGCTCCCGCGACAGGCGGCAAGACATCCCACGACGGCCAAGCGATGACCAGACTTCCATTGCCGCGGAGCTTAGCAGCATCCGTGCCATCGAACCTTGGCCCGTCGCGCATTGTGTCATGAGGGGAAATAGAAAGGCGAAAATGATTACTGCACCATATTGGTGCCATGCTTGGTGCGCCGCCTTACTTTGGTGCGATACAGACGTAGTAAGTCACTTTGCGGTAACAGGGATGCGCGGCGATCCACGCTTGCGTGCGCTGTTTGAGTGCGTCGGGGCTGGCGGGAAGCGCCGCCGGCGCGAAATAGGCTTCGACTTCGATATGGCGATCGAAGTAATGCACCTGAAGGCGCTGGAACGGCGGCGGCGCGCCCGCGCTCCCGGCGACAAGGGCGGCGAGATCCGCGATCACGGCGGCGCGATCGGGAAGCCGACCGGCGGCGGTCACGACCGGCCTGTCATGCTCGGTGTCGATATGGACGAGCACCTCGCTGACTTCGGGATGCGCCCGGCGCACGGCGAGGACGACGCTATCCGAAATGTAATGTCCTTCCGAGACCGTGATGCGCGGGTCGACCTGGACATGCGCATCGCACAGCACGCGCTGGGCCATGCGGCGGGTGCGCAACTCGTGCAGACCGTCGACGCCCGGCGTGCCGATGATGGTCTGGCGCAGGCGTTCGAGATCCTCGGGAGGCAGGCCGGTGTCGATCAACTCGCGCACCGCGCCCCAGGCCAGGCGAACCCCCATGCGCAGGATGAGAAAGCCGACCACGGCGGCGGCCAGCGGCTCCAGGAAAGGAAACCCGGCCAGGCCGCCGCCGATACCGATGGCCACCACCAGCGAAGAAGCCGCATCGGAACGGGCATGCCAGGCATTGGCTTCGAGCAGGGGCGCACGCAGGCGATGCGCGGCGGCGAGCGTGAAACGAAACAGGATTTCCTTGCTGACCAGCGTGGCGAGCGCCATGAAAAGCGCCGCCGGATGCAGCGGCGCCTGTACGCCCATGTTTTGCAGCCGCATGCCGGAAGTCCACAAAAAACCGGCGCCGACCGCCGCCAGCGCCGCGCCGAGCAAAAGCAGGGTAGCCGTCTCGATGCGCCCGTGCCCGTAAGGATGCTGAAGATCGGCGGGATTGGCGCCCTGCTGCCCGGCCACCAGCACCATCAGATCAGTGACCAGATCCGACAAGGTATGCGCCGCGTCGGCCACCAGGCTGAAAGCATTGGCGAAAAGCCCGATGGCGACCTGGCCGATGGTCAGGACGGAATTCGTGACGATGGCCACGAGCGTGACGCGCCGGAGCGCGCGGGCGCGCACGCCGCCATCTGTGGCGTTTTCGCCATCATGAACGGGAAATGGAGGCGGGCGCATGAACGGACAGATGGAAAGGCGGGGGTTATACTCGTGCCCCTGATTTTAGCCGGATACCGCCATGGGAACCCTCAATGCCCTGCTCGACCTCGCCCGCCAGCGCGCTATTGAACTCGAATTGTCATACCAGGGGGCGCTGACCCCGGCCGAAGCCTACCAGATATGGCAACTGGCGCCGGGGGCGAAGCTCGTCGATACCCGCACGCGCGCCGAACTCGAATGGGTGGGCCGCATACCGGGCGCGATCCATATCGAATGGGAGCTGTGGCCGAGCGGACAGGTCAACAACCGTTTCATGATGCAACTGCGCCAACAAGTCAGCCCCGAATCGCTGGTGATGTTCATCTGCCGCTCCGGGCGGCGCTCCGACGAAACCGCCAGCCTCGCCGCCCGCTCCGGTTACAACAACTGCTACAACGTCCTCGAAGGTTTTGAAGGCTCGCTCGACGCCAACAACCAGCGCGGCCACATCGGCGGCTGGAAACTCGCCGGCCTGCCCTGGGAACAGGAATAGCGCGAGGAATAGCGCGGGTTCGCAACCGGGCGCGACGCTCATGGCGCGCGGTTGATTCGCCGTGAAAAAGCCAGCGGCGCTCTCGCGCCGGATGGAACGAACCGGATTGCCGCGTCGATGCGCGCCTCGCAATGACGAAGCGGGGAGCGTCCTCGCAATCACGAGGCGGGGAGTGTCCTCGCAATGACGAGTTCTCCCGATGGATTCCCCTCGCCCCCCGCAGCATAGGCATCTACACACTGTATTTCCCCTGTTAATGTTGATACAAAATGCCTGCTCGCTGTTTTGCGTCCATACTGCCTCTCGCGCTGTTTTGAGCAAATATTGTGCCAATTAATTGT
>JAIRLA010000026.1 GCA_031259795.1 Azoarcus sp. | reverse complement strand
TACAAGACCACGGAGACTCCGTACAAGACCACGGAGACTCCATACACGACGCCAGAGAACCCCAACACGTTCGCCGATGCCATGACCACGATGCCGTGCGATTGTGCCACGACATCCCGCGCCATATCCAATCCGTTCGTATTTTTATCATATTTACAACAGAACGTGGATCAGGCATCGGGGATCGGGCGTTACCCTTTTGATCTCCGATGCCTGATCCCCGATACCAGAAGCATCGCCGCCAGCACCGGATCGAGCAGGTAATCCCACAGGTTGGACGAATCCAGCACATGTGCGCGCCATGCCGCGAGCGCGGCGGTCAGCGTCAGCGCGCTCATCCGCCATCCGCCCAGCCAGGCCGCGAGCGCCAGCGCGCCAACGGCCAGTGGCAGCGGCAGCGCCTCGCTGTATCCCCAGGCGTAGGGATCGAGCGGCCCCAGCCCGAGCGCGGCGGGGTAGAAGAGCAGCGCGACCACGATGATGAGGCGCGGCAGCCAGATGCGCTCGCCGTGGACGAACACCGCCTTCCACTCGCCATCGCGCCAGTCCAGCGCGCATACGACAAGCGCGAGGGAGAGTGATACGCCGCCGAACAGTCCGGCGGGCGCGCCGAGCACATTCGCCATGGCCGCGAACCGTTCGTCTCCGTCCAGGCTGGCCGTCCGGCTGGCAAGGACGGCGCAGGCGTACACGCCGGCGATCGCCAGCCAGCGCGACCAGAAGGGCAAGCGCCAGCGCCAGCCGAAGAAGACATGGCGCAAGACCAGCGTCAACAGTAGCGCCCAGGTCAGGAGGTCAACCAGGCCCGCGATCATTGCGCCGCCTCCAGCCGCGCCCGCAGCCATGCCGTATTGAAGCGGATGTGGCGGATGAAGGAGCGGTTCCAGGTGTAGAGCAAGTGGAAGTCGCCCGTGGCGGCGCGAATGAGGTAGGGGTAGTCGTATTGCCAGGCGCAGGCGTTGCCGTGACGGCAGGCGTTGCGCACGACACTGGCGGCGATGCGTTCCGCCGCCGGGCGCGCGGGGCCGAGCGCGGCGATGTCCGCCGCCAGTTGGAGGCGGAAATCCGCCTCTGTCGAGGTTTTGCCAAGCCGCGCCTGCTTATCCTCGAAGCGATGGATGACGCGCCAGCGCCGCCCGCGATCTTCGCTGACCAGCAACGACAGGCGCAAGCGTTCGTCCTCGGTGTCGTTGGCCACCGCCAGCAAGCGCCCATCTTCGAGACGCACCGCGCCCAGGGCGGAATTGGGGTTGGGCAGGTCGGTCGCCTCCGGCGCGCTCCAGTGGCGGCCCGCGTCGGCGGTCTCGCTGCGCCAGACGCGGGGCGGATCGCCGCGGGCGTCCCGCATCAGGGCCACGGCATGGCGCGCGTCCTCCACCAGCAGCACGGGCTGCAAGGTGCGCCTGCCATGATCCATGCGAATCTTGCGCCGCACTTCGCCAGCGGGCGAGAGCACCAGCAGCTCGGCGAACTTGCCCGCCATCTCGTGGTAAACCGGCACGCCAATGTCGCCGTTGTCGAAGAACACCGGCGGCCCCTTGACCAGCGTGCTCATATTGAAAAACGGCGAGGTGGTCAACTGCCGGGAGCGCGTCCGGGACAGCGTTTTTTTGTCCGGTGAACGCAGCAGATTGAGACGGCTCGCCGCCCAGCCGCCCAAGGTGGCGCTCACGTGAATCATCCACGTCTCCCCCCCCGGCGTGGCGAACACGACCGGATTGCCCAACTTGCGCACCCAGCGGAAGCGCCCCGCCGCGCGCGCCGGCGAGACGATGATCTCTTGCGCGCGCCAGTGCGTCGAGCCGTCCTCGTCCGGCGTCCCCTCGGCGCCGTAGATGCGGACATCGGCGCTCCCTTCGCGGCTGCCGCCAAACCAGACCGCGAGCAATCCGCCGCCGGGCAATTCGGTGAGCGAAGCGGCGTGTACCCTGGGCGGCTCCGGCGCGTTGATGAGCGCGGAAGATAAACGCGGCGGCGCTTCCGCCACAGGGCGCGGCGGCGCGGGCGGCGCGAAATCCGGCGCGGCGCGCGGGAACAGCCCCGGCCACGCCGCCCACAATGTCACCGCGGCGATCAAAAGCGCGCCGCCATATCGTTTCACGGTCAGGTCCCGCCCGCGAAGCGGATGGCGGAACGGAATCGCTCAAGGAAACCGGCAGCGCCAGTGACAGGGATTTTCATGCGCGCGCGCAAAAGGATGAATGGAATGGGACGAATGGAATGGCGGCGATTATCTCCCAGAACCCCGCGCCAGCGATGCTGATAGCGGCGCTTCGCGCCGGATGGAAGGAACTGGATTGCCACGGCGCTATGCGCCTCGCAATGACGGGGAGGGGGCGGCTTTTGCAATGGCGATCTCTTCCGATGGACACTTCCCTCCCCCGCTTGGCGGGCGAGAGGGCGCCCGAAGGGCGGGAGAGGGCTTCGTCCCAAACGGCGCGCAGCGCGCCGCTGGATAAAAAAGGCGGCGAAAGAACGAAACGTCCATCCACTCCCCGCCGCCAAAAAATCAGCGTCGCTACGCTCCGCATGGAACGAACTGGATTGCCACGTCGCTGCGCGCCTCGCAATGACGAGGGGGGAGGTGTTCGCAATGGCGCATTCTTCCGATGGATTCCCTTCGTGCGATGGAACTCCCCTCCCCCGCTTGCGGGGGAGGGTGGCCGAAGGCCGGGAGAGGGCTTCCAACCATCCGGCGCGCAGCGCCGCTGAATAAAAAGGGGGACGAAGGAAGGGAGACGCCTGTCCACTCCCCACCGCAAAGAAATCAGCGTCGCTGCGCTCCGTATGGAAGGAAACCCTCTCCCGGCCTTCGGCCACCCTCCCCCGCAAGCGGGGGAGGGGAGTTCCATCGCACGAAGGGAGTCCGTCGGAAGAACTCGTCATTGCGAGGAGC
>JAIRLA010000232.1 GCA_031259795.1 Azoarcus sp. | reverse complement strand
CACTATATTTCCCCTGTTATTGTTAATACAAAATACCAGTTCGCTGTTTTGCGTCCATACTGCCTCACGCGCTGTTTTAAGCAAATATTGTGCCAATTAATTGTATCCCCCAGGAAAATCGGATAAAAACGCCACATTATCTGAGTATGGGGAAAACGCTTGTACCCCATCAGGCAGCGCTTTCATCCCTGCTGACAATGAATTTATGCAATAAACATGGGCCGTCGCTAGCTATTTCGGGTTGTGTAGATACCTATGTGCGGGGGGCGAGGGGAATCCATCGGAAGAACTCGTCATTGCGAAAACGCCCCCCCTCGTCATTGCGAGGAGCGCAGCGACGTGGCAATCCAGGTCGTTCCATCCGGCGCGCAGCGACGCCTGTTCTCATCGCCAGCTATTTCGGAGCGTGTAAATACCCATGTTTTCCCGGGAATCTCTCTCGCCCTCCGGATTTCCCGATCCCTGACACCTAATCCCCGAAACGCCTCCTTGCGCTTTCCCGGCGAAATTCGCAGAATACGCATCCCTGTATCACCCATGAACCCCTGAAGCAGCGTAGAAATGTGGAGACCGTCCCGGCATTCTGCGAATCTTGCGAAACATGGCGGAGAAAAACCATGAGAAAAAGTTTCATGGGCGGACGCTTGAAGCGCTTCCGCGAAGAGCGCGGTCTCACGCAGGTTGCCCTGGCCCGCGCGCTGGCCCTGTCGCCGAGCTACCTCAATCAACTGGAACAGAACCAGCGCCCCCTGACGGTGGCCGTGCTCCTGAAGCTGAACGCTGTCTTCGACGTCGACGTGCAGCGTTTTTCCGAAGACGATGAAGCCCGTCTGATCGCCGGGCTGCGGGAGCTTTTCAGCGAAACGCTGGCGGAGGAAGCCGTCTCGCGGACTGAAATGGAAGAACTCGCCGCGAACATGCCGGGGGTTGCCCGGATGCTGATCCGCCTGGGGCGGCGGCAGCGCGAAATCCAGGAGCGCGAAGAAGTGATGGCCGCGCAACTGGGGCACGAAAGCAGCGGCGGCGCGCCCCTGAAACCCATGCCCTACGAAGAGGTGCGCGATTTTTTCTACGACCGCCGCAATTACATCGACGAAATCGACGCCCTGGCCGAACGCGCCCATGACGATTGGGGTCTGACGCCCCGGGACAGCTTGCGCGGATTGGAGCAACGCTTGTTGCGTCACGACATCCACCTCCTTTGGGAAGACGGGGACAACAGCGAAACGCACGGCGAATCGCTGCGCCATTTCGACCCCAGGCGCCGCATCCTCGCGCTCTCGCCCCGCCTGCGCCCCGGACAAATGGCTTTCCAGATCGCCACGCAACTGGCGTTCCTCGAAACCGGCGCGGCGCTGGAAGCCGTCGCCGCGCAGGCGGCGCTCTCCAGCGAAGAGGCGCGGCGACTGCTGCGCATCGGCCTGGCCAATTACTTTGCCGGCGCGCTCATCCTGCCCTACCGGCGCTTTCTCGACCGGGCCGAACGCCTGCGCTACGACATCGAACGGCTCGCCCACGAATTCGGCGTCGGTTTCGAGACCATCTGCCACCGGCTCTCCACCCTGCAACGTCCCGCGCATCAGGGCGTCCCTTTCTTCTTCGTGCGCGTCGACCGCGCCGGCAACATCTCCAAGCGCCAGTCCGCCACCGACTTTCATTTCTCCCGCATCGGCGGCTCCTGTCCGCTCTGGAACATTTACGAAGCCTTCGCCCAGCCGGGCCGCATCCTCACCCAACTGGCGACGATGCCCGACGGGCGCGCCTATCTGTGGATCGCGCGTACCGTCCAGCATGGACACGCCGGTTACGACGCCCCCGCCAAGACCTTCGCCATCGGCCTGGGCTGCGACATCCGCCATGCCGAACGCCTGATCTACAGCAAGAATCTCAATCTCGAGGACATGGAAGGTTTCACCCCCATCGGCGCGGGCTGCAAGCTCTGCACGCGCGCAACCTGCGCCCAGCGCGCCTTCCCGGCCATCGGCGCCCCGCTCTTGGTCGACGAAAACCAGAGCCGGTTTACGCCTTATACGGATGCAAGAGGGATCGGGAATCAAGGATCTGATTCCTGATCCCTGATATTCTCCCAGAATCGCTACCCAGACAGGCTCCCGCCATGCCCTCTCCCATCGCCCCCCTCCCCCTGGCCCGCTCCGCGGACGGCGCGATTGGCCTGCTCCCCGCCCTCGCCAATCGCCACGGCCTCATCACCGGCGCCACCGGCTCCGGCAAGACCGTCACCCTGCAAACAATGGCCGAAGGCTTTTCCCGCATCGGCGTACCCGTATTCATGGCCGACGTAAAAGGCGATCTCTCCGGGATCGCCGCGCCGGGGCAAGCCAGCGCGAAATTCCGGCAAAGGCTCGACGCGCTGCGCGTTTCCGGCTGGACGCCGCAAGCCTTTCCCGTCGCTTTCTGGGACGTGTTCGGCGAAAACGGACACCCGGCGCGGGCCACCATCTCCGATATGGGGCCGATACTGCTCACCCGGCTCCTGAACCTGAACGATACTCAGGCGGGCGTCCTCCAACTCGCTTTCAAGAT
>JAIRLA010000203.1 GCA_031259795.1 Azoarcus sp. | reverse complement strand
GCTGGCGCGATCAGTCAGCCATCGTTCGCACGGTACTTACGAAGTTCCTTCATGGCCTCAGTTTGAATTTCCTGAATCCGGGGCAGTACCCGCTGCATTTTATCCTGGGCCATTTTCATTGACTCTTGCATTACAACCGGCATTTTGCCGATCATGGCCTGGCCTACTTTTGAACGGTAGAATTCGAGCATCCCCTTGACCTCCTCTTCAGTGAAATTCCTTTTGTACATGGCAATGAAGTCAGGCTCGAATGATTCCCACGACATTTCCTCCTTGAGAGCAGTGACCATTTTCTGCCGCATCCGATCAAGGATTTCCTGCTGTTGGGGAGTTAACTCCGCAGTTCCCATCGCTTGCTTCATCGACTGTTCGATTACAGGATCGAGTTGCGAAAACATGCCGTCTAATAGGTTGCGGCTATCGGAAATTTCAATGAGTTCTCGGATCGATTCGTCGCTTGCGGGCTTGTCCCCAGCAATGGCTTGCTGTGACAACACGATCAGAAGGAGGAGTATCAGGTATTTCAATTTGGCACCTCTTGTGATGATGGCTAACGTCCAGGCTCAGCGGCGCGCTGTTCCGGAACGTAATGTTAGGCGATGGCTCGCGACAATGCAAAAAAAGGTTGAGATGAGACCGCGAGGCGCCGCCAGCTTGAAATGAATTATCAGGCGTATATCTATCCTACTGCAATACTACGATCTATCTGAACAGTATTGGGGCTGGCCGCTCTGTATCGTCCGCAGCCTCGCAAACATCCGTGACATGCCCGAAGGCGCGAGCGCACGGGCATCCGTGCTGTTGTCGCGGATTGCGCGAGGCGATATAGTGGCGCTTTGTCTCATGCGGGCTTTCAGTCAAGACGGCAACAGGGCGCGAGGCCGCGAACCGTACAGAAGTACGACAACGTTGGCATCGCTTTCTTGACCGCATGGCCGCCCGCCCGCTCTTCTCCATGTTTTCCGCTTCAAGGTCATGGGCGGCGCTCGCCCTCGTTCACTTTTTCGGTCTTTTCGCCTTGCTGTCCTGGCTGCACGAGGAAACCCGCCCCGTGCCGATGCACAGCCTGCAACTGGGCGCGGGCGAAAAGCTGCGCTGCGTGTCCTATGCGCCATTTCACCGCCGGGGGCAGACGCCGTTCGATGCGAATCTGAAGATTTCGCGCCAGCAGATCGTGGAAGATCTCGGCGCGCTGGCGGCGATCACGGACTGCGTGCGGACTTATGCTATAGATATGGGGCTGGAGG
The DNA here is from genome assembly GCA_031259795.1 of Azoarcus sp. Taxonomy (GTDB): domain Bacteria; phylum Pseudomonadota; class Gammaproteobacteria; order Burkholderiales; family Rhodocyclaceae; genus WRNU01. Next base: position 5,305 of record JAIRLA010000203.1, on the reverse strand, counting down.
AAGTGCCCGCCGTGGCGCGCGCCCTGGGACTGAAGGTCTTGCTCGGGACGTGGATCGGCTACGAACACGACAAGAATGCCCGCCATCTCGAACGCGCCATCGCGCTCGCCAACGAATACCTCGACGTGGTGCGGGCGCTCATCGTCGGCAATGAGGTGCTGTTGCGCCGCGAGCTCGACGGCGGGGAGATGCGCGCCCTGCTCGCCGCGGCGCGCGCGCGTAGCGCCGTTCCCGTCACGTATGCCGATGTGTGGGAGTTCTGGCTGAAAAACGATGAGCTTGCCGACGCGGTGGATTTCATCACGATACATGTCCTGCCCTTTTGGGAGGACGATCCGGTCGACATCGGGGAGGCGCTTGTTCACGTGGCGGAAACGCGCGCCAAGGTGAGCGCGCATTTCGCGGGCAAGTCCATCCTGATCGGGGAAACCGGCTGGCCAGGCGCGGGCCGCCAGCGCGGGGCGTCGAGGCCTTCGAAAGTCAACCAGGCGCGCTATGTCCGGGAATTCGTGCAGCGCGCACATGCCGAGGGCTGGGATTACAACTTGATCGAGGCCATCGACCAGCCATGGAAGCGGCGGCAGGAAGGCACCGTCGGCGGTTACTGGGGGATGCTCGACGCCGCGACCTTGCAGCCCAAGTTCGCGCTGGCCGGGCCGGTAGCCGAACGCGACAATATCAATGCGCCGCTGGCCGGCAGTGTCGCTGGCGCGATGCTCGCCCTGCTCCTCGCGCTGGCCGGGAAGCGCGGCGCGCGCTTGCGGCCATCATGGCGGCTGGCCGCCGTGACACTGACCGGCGCGACCTCCGGCCTCATCGCGGCGCTGCATGGCGAACACGCCCTGCTCGCTTACCAGAGCGTCACCGAATGGAGCGCGCTTGGCGCGGTGGCCCTGGCCGCTGTCTGTACTTGCGCCGCGCTGGCGCGCTGGCGAGGCGAAGCGCTCGCGCCCGCCGATATGGCATGGCGGCGCGTGCGCAGGGACAGGCTGGGCGCCAGCGCCGCCGATGTCCTGGCGGCATTGCGTGGTTTCGTTCTTTTTGCCGCCGCCATCGCGGCCTTGCTGCTGTTGGTCTCGGGACGCTATCGCGATTTTCCCAGCCTGCTTTACCTGACGCCCGCGGCTATTCACGGCGTGATCGGTTGGCGGCGGGACAGCGGCTTTTCCCGCGCCGAATGTATTTGTGCCGGCATCATCATTTTTTGCGCGCTCGCGCGCTGGCTCCCCGAACCAACCAATCCCCAGGCGGCGGGTTGGTTGCTGACCAGTCTCGCGCTGGCCCTGCCCGCGCTCGGCCAGCGTTTCGCCGCCCGCTGGAAGGGAGCCGGCGCTGCCGCGCCCGGAAGTCGCGGCGGATGAATCCCCGGCATTTTCATCCTGATGCCGTTGTTCCGGGCTGTCCGCCCACGCTTGCGGCGCCGTATTTCTCGAAGGGGAGGCATGGAGAAAGGATTCCTCCGCTTGGCGTGAGGATGGCGCGGGGCAACGATCTTGCCGGGGAACGCCCAGCCCGCGGCTTTTCATCTTTCTTTTCGACACCGGCCAGATGTTGACGATTTCCGGCCACGACCGCGATCTTGCCGGTCTTGTCCATGTCTATCCGGTACTTTCCCGTCGCGCGGGCGGGGTGTCGATCGGCATCAATCTCAATCCGGACAATGCCTGCAACTGGCAATGTGTCTACTGCCAGGTACCCGGCCTGACACGGGGCAAGGCCCCCGGAATCGACCTTGGCCGGCTCGAAACCGAATTGCGCGGCTTTCTCGCCGCTGTATGCCGGGGTGACTGGCTTGCCCGCAATGCGCCCGAAGGCGCGCGTGTACTGAAGGATCTGGCGTTTTCAGGCAATGGCGAACCCACCAGCGCGGTGGAATTTGCCGATGCCGTGGCGCTGGCGGCGCGCTTGCATGCCGAATTCGATCTCGGCCCGGAAGTCGCCCTGCGGCTCATCACCAATGGCAGCCTGCTCGCACAGGCGCGCGTGCGGGAAGGCATTCGCCGGTTGGCGCGGGCGGGAGGAGAAGTATGGTTCAAGGTCGATGCGGGCAAGGCCGACAGCATCGCCAGGATCAACGGCGTCAAGCTCGCTCCGCGCACCGTCGCCCGCAATCTGGCGGCATGCGCGGCGCTCTGCCCGACCTGGGTGCAGACCTGCGTTTTCCGCTGGGATGGTCAGCCGCCCGCGACCGCCGAGATCAATGCCTGGCTCGATTTGCTGTGCGGCGCATGCGGGGAGGAACAGGCGATCAGGGGGGTACTGCTTTATGGTCTCGCCCGTCCATCATTGCAGCCCGATGCCGCGCGTATCGCGCCGCTGTCGGCGGAAGAATTCGCGGCAATCGTGGATCACGCCAAGGCAAGAGGATTGACGGTGCGCGCCAGCCCCTGAGCGGATTCACAATCAAGAAAGATGTTGCAAACCCCGATGAACGAAAAAGAAAAAGAGCGGGAAAGGACATGGGCGAGAGCTTTCGCCACTCCCGCCCACTTCCGGCTCAGGCGATTTTTTTCTTCTTCGACGAGGTGCGCGCTTCTTTTTTCAGACTCTTGTACAGCTCCGGGTTGCTGACCTTGAGGTATTCAGCGACATCGAAATCCTCTTTCTTGACTTTGGTGATATCGATTTGCTCGATATGCACGAGACGCAGGAGAGCCTGCACTGGGCGGGGAATGTTGCGCCCGCTTTCATAGCGTGAACCGCCGCTTTGGGTCACGCCGATCTTCGACCAGAATTGTGACTGGTTGAGACCGAGTTTGCGGCGAATTTCACGCACATCGATGGGTTGTTGTTCGGTTGTTCTCATGGCAAGTTCCTTCCTTTTGTGGTTTGAAAGCATGTTGTTTGCAGCGGTTGCGGATTACCGGATTTCCATGGGAAACCCAAGCGGCGCAAGTATATCCAATACACACGAGCTATACAACACGGGTATCGAACGACATCCGCTTATTTGCAATAAGATTCATCTATGCCCGCAAACATACAATAATAGAATAATTCGCGTCTGAATGATATCAAATTAAAATTTATCTTGTTATTTAAAAGCTTACAATATTCGTGGCTATGAATAACGACTTGCGTGAAATTATTCACGACACATTATTGCAAGAACAATTAAAGAAAGTAACGGTATTGTCGCAAAAACGATTATTAAATTTTACTGGCAATCGAATAATAAGGGTGTATCGCGCTTACAACACCTACAATTGAACAGACATGAAAACATGAATGTGTATGGGAAATAGTGTATTCGATAGCGTGCCCTTGTGACCGACGCCCGTTTTCATGCTGGGCGTGAACGAGTTTCTTGCTATCGGCGCTCCGGATGGCATTGCGCGATATCACGGGCCATGCGGAAAAACCATGTCATGGAAACGATTTTCCGCCCGCAAGGAACCGGGCTCGTCCGCGCACGCGCTTCAGCGCGCCGGGTGATGCTGAAACACCCGCGATCCGCCATTTCGGGTAATCAGGAGAACGTCGTAATCCTGCGGCGCGCCGAATTCCATGCCGGGCGAGCCTGAGGGCATGCCCGGCGCGGCCAGTCCGATGGCGTCGGGACGTTCGTCCAGCAAACGGCGGATATCGGCGGCGGGGACATGGCCTTCGACCAGATATTTGCCGATCCTGGCCGTGTGGCAGGAGGCGCGCTCCTGGGGCATGCCGAGTTGCGCGCGCATCGCGGATACATCTTCCACAGCATGGCTTCGCACGGTAAAGCCCGCGGCGCGCAGGTGCTTTTCCCAGCCGCCGCAGCAAGCGCAACTCGCACTTTTGTAGACGTCGATGACGGGCGGCTCGTCAGCCCGCAACGGCGACGCGAGCATGGCGATGAGCGGAAATGCAAACAGACCGACGTATTTTTTCATGGACGTTCCGGGAGAATAATATGCGCTCCGATCATACCTCCGGCAGCGTGTTTACGCATGCGGGAGCGAAAAGCGCCCTCGTGTTCGACCGGCGAATGGCAAGCCCGCCGCGCGCGGGAAGTCCATGCGGAAAAGGAAAAGCATCCGCAACCCGGGAATACGGTTTGTAATCCGGGCGAAAACAGGGAGCGGGTCGCGGCAGTACAAAATACGCAAGGCATGCGCCCTAGCCGTGAATCATATGAAAAACGAAAGAGAAGGGCTGGCGGCTCGCGTCAGCCCATGAACGCTCATATGGGAAGCCGGGGGATTTTCTTACTCGTTGTCCCGCTTGCCGCCCCGGCTTCGTCGAGCTCAGGGAGTTTTCTTCTTTTTTACGGATGCGCGCGCTTCTTTTTTCAGATTCTTGTACAGCTCGGGGTTGCTGGCCTTGAGATATTCGGCGACTTCGAAATCTTCCTTCTTGACCTTGGTGATGTCGATCTGCTCGATATGCACCAAGCGCAGAAGCGCCTGGACGGGGCGGGGGATATTGCGTCCGCTTTCATAACGCGAGCCTCCGCTTTGGGTCACGCCGAGCTTCGACCAGAATTGCGACTGGTTCAGGCCGAGTTTGCGGCGAATTTCACGCACATCGACGGGTTGTTCAGTAGGTTTCATGGCAATGTCCTTCATGTGGAAAAAACAATACACTCACTGTTTGAGGTTGGCCTGTCGGGGTCCCATAAAAATATGGATATCCGAGTGATGTGATTATAGTACATGGTCAGGCTATACGGGGGGAATAATTAACGACATGCGGTTAACCACAATAACGGCGCGCTATGATTCAAGAATAGACAGCGCCCCCGGCGGGGTCTTGTTCTCCCTATATCATGAAAAATTCCCCGATCGACGGGCATATTCCGCACTGCGGATACGCATTCAGCCGCTTTCAATGCATTTCCAAAACATCTTGTTGAGTATGCTGCCAATAATATCACTATCGGAACGGCAGTGAAAATTGTCGCGTGTCTGTGATGGATTGCAATATTTCATTTTGCGCTCCCACAATAATGCCACGACAGCACAAGAGAATCGTTCTTGTCGATGCGGGGCGAGGCTATTCCAGCCTGCTCATCGGGCTGGAGCGATGCATCCGCGCGACGAAAACAATACGGGTACGCGGGACAGATGTGCGCATGGCGCGTGTCGCCGCGTACCGGATGCATGAAGAAAACTATGCTTATAACTTCTCCATGCTTGGAAGCCCCGGGGTGATGTCCTTACAGTGGCGGACACCCTGTTTTTCCATTTTGTTCTTGCTTTGGAGGTTGCCATGACCCAGTTTTCCGACAATGCCCAGTCCATCGGGCGCACGCCGCTTGTCCGTCTCGCCCGCGTCACCGATGGCGCGGCGGCGACCGTTCTGGCCAAGATCGAAGGCCGCAACCCCG
>JAIRLA010000160.1 GCA_031259795.1 Azoarcus sp. | reverse complement strand
GGCGACGCTTTTCGAGACGGAGTGGTTCATGAAATTTTTTTCGACTGTCCTGTTTATTCTGCTGGCAATTGGCTGGTTTCGTATTTCGACGCTGAAGAAAGACAACCAGCGCCTGAAAGAATGGCTATCGGCGCTGTCGAGGCGGCTCCATGCGCTGGAAAAACGGGTCGATGAGTCGGAGTCCTTGCCGCATGGGCAAAAGACCGGCGCGGCAGCGGATGCTCCTGCCGCCGCCCCCGCACCGCAACGGCGGGAGGAAAAAGAAGAAACGCTTCTTCTCCACACCGACGTCCGCCCGGACGAGCCGCAAACACCGGCAACGGGCGCGGAAGCGGCGCTACCGGCCGCTCCGCCCGCTGCTCCGCCTACCGTCGCGCCCGCTCCGCCTCCCGTGGCGGCCAGGGCGGAGGCGGAAACGGAGGCGGTTTCCGTGTCTTTCGATTGGAGCGGCGCTGGCGACGAAATACCGGTGCCGGCGGCGATGGAAAAATCCACGCCCATCCCTCCCGCCCCGCCGCCCCGTCCCGCCGGGCCGACGTTCGCGGAGCGCGCTTTCGCGGCGGCGAAAGATTGGCTGCTGGGCGGCAACACCGTGCTGCGCGTCGGCGTGGCGCTGTTGTTTCTTGGCTTTGCTTTTTTGCTGCGTTACGCCTCCGATCGCTTCTCCCCGCCAGTCGAGTTGCGCTACATCGGCGTGGCGATCGCGGCGATCGGTTTGCTGGCGCTGGGTTGGCGGCTGCGCCTGAAAAGACCCGCTTATGGTCTGATGCTGCAAGGCGCGGGCGTGGCGGTGCTTTATCTGACGAGCTTTGCCGCCATGCGCCTGCATTTCTTGTTGCCGCCCGGGCTGGCGTTCGGCCTGCTCGTCTTTCTCACTATCGCCGCCGTCATGCTGGCGGTGTTGCAGGATGCCCTGGGCCTTGCCTGCGCGGCGGTGTTCGGCGGCTTTGCCGCGCCGATCCTGACATCTACCGGCAGCGGCGACCATGTGGCGCTTTTCAGCTACTTCGCCTTGCTCAATGGCGGCGTCGCCCTGATTGCCTGGTTCAAGGCCTGGCGGGTGCTGAATCTGATCGGTTTCACCGGGACATTCGGCATCGGGTTCGCGTGGGGGATACGCTCCTACACCGCTGATCTGTTCATGAGCACGGAGCCTTTCCTGATCCTGTTTTTCCTGATGTATGTGTGCATCGGCCTGCTTTTCGCGCGCCGCAAGCTCATGGAAGCGGCGGACGCGCCAGAGAGCGAGGGGCGGCGGGCAATGTCGCGCTGGTCGGCGAGGCGCGCCGATTATCTCGATGGAACCATGGTGTTCGGCCCGCCGCTGATCGGTTTCGGGCTGCAATGCACGCTCATCCACCCGCTCGCTCCCGAGTTCGGCATGGCGTTTTCCGCGCTCGGCCTCGGCGCGTTTTATTTGCTGATGGCGCTGTTCCTGCGGGGGCGGCGGCGCGTCGGCCTGTTGATGGAAATCTGCGCCGCGCTGGCGCTGGTCTTTGGCACGCTGGCGATTCCGCTGGCCTTCGAGGCGCGCTGGACGGCGATGGTCTGGGCGGCGGAAGGCGCGGGCATTTACTGGCTCAGCCTCATGCAAGGGCGGCGCTTGGCGCGGGGATTCTCGCTCGCGCTGATCGCGCTGGCGGCGGCGGCGTGGCTCCGGGATTCGGGCATTGGAGCGGAGACCCTGCTGGAAGCCTCGCCGCTGGGCGCGGCCATGCTGGGCGTATCCTTGCTCTTTTGCCACCGCGCCCTGCGCCGCGCGCCGGAAGAAGCGCTCGGCGGCGGGGAGCGGCGCGCGCTGCCGCTGCTCGCCGCCTCCGGGCTGATATTCCTCTACCTGATCGCGCCGTCGTGCTTCGGGCTCGAGTACACGGTCATCGCTTGGGCGCTGGCGGGCATGGCGACAGTGTTCGCCGGGCTGCGTCTGGGTTCGCGTCCTTTTCTCGCCTGCGCGTTTGGCGTCCAGTTTCTCGGGGCAGCGGCGTGGCTCCGGGATTCGGGCATTGGAACGGAGACCTTGCTGGAAGCCTCGCCGCTGGGCGCGGCCATGCTGGGCGCATCCTTGCTCTTTTGCCACCGCGCCCTGCGCCGCGCGCCGGAAGAAGCGCTCGGCGGCGGGGAGCGGCGCGCGCTGCCGCTACTCGCCGCCTCCGGGCTGATATTCCTCTACCTGATCGCGCCGTCGTGCTTCGGGCTCGAGTACACGGTCATCGCTTGGGCGCTGGCGGGCATGGCGACAGTGTTCGCCGGGCTGCGCCTGGGGTCGCGCCTTTTTCTCATCTGCGCGTTTGGCGTCCAGTTTCTCGGCGGACTGCTGTTCCTGTGCAACCTGCGGCTGGATACGGGCGACGGCGGCGTGCTGGCTTCCGGCTGGATGGGCTTGCTGTGCGCGGCCTCCACAGGCTTTACGCTGATTGCCAGCGCGATTCTTGCCCAAAGCGACGCCATGGCGCGCAAGGATGAAGCGCTCGCCAGGCGCGTGGGCATCGCGCTGCTCCTGGGGCTGGTCTTCGTCAATCTGGCGGCGCTTTTCGTGCTCGACTGGAACGAGGCGGGCATCGCCTGGGCGGCAAGCGGCCTGCTGATTCTGTGGCTGGGGTTGTGGCAGGGGCAGCGCGGCACGTTTTATTTTGGCGTGGCGCTCGAAGCGGTCGCCGGTTGCACGTTCATGCTCCAGCATGCCGCGTCCATACCCGCGTCTTCCCCTTCCGGGCATTGGGCCTCCGTCGCTCTGGCGCTCGCGGCGATGGCGGGCGCGTGGCGGATACATCATGTCGCCGCGCGCGGCGCGGCGGCTTTCCCCGCGCTCGATCCGCAACGGCTCCTGCACCTGTCCAGCCTGTTGCTGGCCTGGGGCGCGGGCTGGTGGACATGGACCGTCGCCGACCAAATGGGCGCCCTCGCCGCTCACGGCGTGGGGTTCGACGGCCGGTCGGAGCTGGCTTTCACGCAAGATCACTTGATATTGCTTGCGTTGTCCCTGTCCGCCCTGTTGTGGATGACGATCGCGCGCATCGCGCGCTGGCGGGCGATGGCGCTCGCGGTTTTTCTTCCTCACGCGGCGGCGATATGCTTGCTGGCCAAACATGGCCTGCCGTGGAGCGCGCTCGCGGGGCCGGTGTGGATCGCGTTTTTCGCCGTGCATTTCGCCTTGCTGCGCGGTCTCGCCCATTTGTGGCCCGCCGCCGTCCGAAGCGCCGCGCACGTGCTGGGGGCATGGCTCATGGTCGGCGCGCTGGCGCTGGCGGCGCACTCCGCGGTCGAAGAAGCCGCTACGAGGCTTTCCGCGAACGCCGAGCCATGGCGCGCCGTCAGCGAATTGACTGTAATGACGAGCACATGGCGTTGGCTGAGTTGGGCGCTGGCGCCGTGCCTTTATCTGTGGCTGGCGAGCGGCGCGCGGCGCTGGCGGATCTGGCCGTTCAGGGATTTCACGCGCGAGTACCGGTTCTACGCCGCGTTGCCGCTCGCGCTGGCGACGCTGTCCTGGTTCTGGATCACCAATACGTTCTCTTGCGGCGTCTTCGTTCCGCACTCGCCCCATGTGCCCGTCCTGAATCCGCTCGAACTGTGCCTGCTGTTCGCGCTGCTGATCTGCTGGCGCTGGAGCCGCCTGCCGGAACCCGAATTGCAGCGGGCGCGCGGCGCGGCCGCCGCGATGATGGGAGTTTCCCTGCTCGCCTTCATTACGCTGGCCGCCTGCCGCATGGCCTATTTCTGGGGCGGGCTGCCGTTCGATTTCCGTTCCATGACCGGGTCGATGAGCGTGCAGATGGGCTGGTCGCTGATCTGGTCGCTGTTCGCTCTCGCACTGATGATCCGCGGCTGCCGCCAAGGACATCGCCGGGCATGGATGGCCGGAGCCACACTGCTGGGAATCGTTGTGGTGAAACTTTTCTTTGTCGAACTGGGCGACAGCGGCGGCCTGGAGCGCATCGTCTCCTTCATCGGCGTCGGCGCGCTGCTGCTGATTGTCGGATATTTCGCCCCGCTGCCGCCGAAATTGCCGGCGCGGGAAGCCGGAGAGCGCCCATGACCATGAAATTCGCCGCCGCACTGTTCCTGGCCGCATGGACGAGTCTTGCCGCGTCCGCGGCGGAGAACATCGCCGACTACCGCCATGTGCGGACAATCGAACCGGAAGAGGAAGCGCCCTGGTACCGGCTGGATATTCCGCTGTCCGTGCAATGGCAGGCGGCGCACGCCGACTTGCGCGATCTGCGCGTATTCAATGCCGAAGGCGAATCCCTGCCGCATGCGCTGACCACGAACGTTTCGCGCCGCACGCAGGAACGGCGCGAAGCGCGGGCGCGCCTGTTTCCGCTGTATGCCGCCGACGCCCTGGCCGCCGATGTCGCGCTCGGCGACGGCTTGCGGATTCGACGCAGCGCGAATGGCGCGGTCGACATCGAAGTCACCCCGAAGGCGCGACAAGGACGCGCCGCCAGAGCGTCCGCTCCGGCCCGGAAAGTCCTGCGCGGCTGGCTGCTCGACATGGGCGCGGCGGATTTCGCTCCGGAAGTCCTGCACCTCGACCAGACGAGCGGACAGGAAGGTTTTTTCCGCTTTTCCATCGAGGCCAGCGACGATCTCGAACACTGGCGGAACTGGGGCGAAGGACAACTCGTCCATCTGGATTTCGACGGGCAGACCATCACCCGGAACGAAATTCGCCTGCCCCGGCACAAGGCGCGCTACTTGCGGCTTCTCTGGCAAGACGCGGACGTGGCGGCGAGCGTACGCGGCGCGCGGCTCTCGGGCACGGTGGCCGGCATCGAGGACGCGCCGCTCGCCTGGTCGCCCTACCTCACCGGCGAACCGGCTTCCCGCGGCGAAAACGCGGAAGAGAGAAAAAGCGAAGGCGAATTCATCTGGGAACTTCCGCTGAGCCTGCCGCTGGAGCGAGTCTCGATCGCGGTGGAAGAAATGGGCACCCTGGCCCCGGTCATCCTTTCCGGACGGAATTACCAGCCGCCCGGAAAAAACGAAACGGCAAACGGCGACAAACCACTGGTCGCGGAAATCCTGCGCGGCGAGCGCCGCGTGCGCGATACCTTCGGCGGCAACGCGCGCTCGCGGCGGCGGACGCAAGAAGCGCCCTGGCGGACGCTCGCCAGCGGCGTGGTCTACCGCCTGCCCGGCGAGGCGGGCGAACGGGTGGAGGACGAACTCGAGCTACCCGGCACGCCCGTCGATCAATTGCGTCTGCAAATCGACCCCCGCGGCAGCGGCCTGGGCGCACAGGCGCCGCGCATCAAAGTGGCTTTGCGCGGGCGGGAACTCACCTTTCTTGCCCGAGGCAGCGCCCCCTACCGGCTGGCCTACGGCCGCGCCGACGCACGCGCGGCGAACTTACCCCTTTCGACCCTGATTCCGGCGGACGCCGCCGTCCGGATCGGCCACGCCCGCATCGCGGAAAGCGCCGCGCCGCCCGTTCCCGTCGCCTCCAGCGAACCGGAAAAAGAAACAAAAACGTTCACTATGGGAAAAGCCGCCTTCTGGGTCGTTCTCTTCATGGGCGCGGTCTTGCTGGCGGGCATGGCTTTCAGCTTGCTGCGCGCGGAAAAATAAGAATCCATTCCAATAGGCCCGCCTTGAAGACTTCGCCGCCTCGAAGGTCAAGAATCACAAACTCATGGCGATACCCGATAATCGGTGTTTCATCCGGAACCGGCCCTGCCCGCACCGCTCATGGCATCGCTTTCACCCTGGCATCCTGTAACCGTTCGGCGGCGTTGGCTGCTACTGCCCGCGCTCGCCCTCCTTGCCGCCCTCC
>JAIRLA010000038.1 GCA_031259795.1 Azoarcus sp. | reverse complement strand
CGCTGATTGCTTTCGGCGGGGAGGGGGGCATCGCAAGAGTTTGGCATTGCGAGGCCCCCCTTTCCTCGTCATTGCGATGAACTCCCCTCCCCCGCTTGCGGGGGAGGGTGCCCCGTCAGGGGCGGGAGAGGGTTTCCAACCATACGGAGCGCATCGACGCTGATTTCTTTGCGGTGGGGAATGGACAGGCGTTCCCTTCCTCCCACCCCCTTTTTAATCAGCGTCGCTGCGCTCCGCATGGTTGGAAACCCTCTCCCGGCCTTCGGCCACCCTCCCCCGCAAACGGGGGAGGGAAGGTTCATCGCAAGAACTCGCCCCTGCGAAAGCCGCTCGCCGTCCCCTCCCCCGCTTGGCGGGCGAGAAGGTGCCCCGTCAGGGGCGGGAGAGGGTTTTCTTCCATACGGAGCGCAGCGACGCTGATTTCTTTGCGGTGGAGCACGGACAAGCGTCCCCTTCCTTTCCCCGCCCCCTCTTTATGATGCCTGATGCCTGACGCCGGACAAAAATCGCTCTCCCTGCCCCGGTGGCGGCGCGGGCTGATTGCCTTGATGCGCGGATTCTATTTTCGCCGCGTTGCGCTGGCGGGCGTATTGCCGCCGCGCGCGCCGGGGAGGCCGCGCTTCTTGCTGGTCAGTCATCGCAATGGCGCGATCGATGGTTACATCGCGCTCGCGGCTTGTCCGGAGGCGCAGTTCGCGCTTTCCGCTCAACTTCTGCGGCATCCGTTGCTGCGCCTGATGTTTGTCGGGATTCCCATCGTGCGCGAGAAAGACCGGCAGCGCCACGGTATGGCGCGCGGCGATTTCGCCGATCCTTTCGATGCCGCCTGCGCTCATCTGAGGTCGGGCGGGACGCTGGCCTTTTTCCCGGAAGGCAGCAGCGCATGGGGCCATCGTCCGCAGCCCCACCAGGGCGGATGCGCGCGCATCGTCCGGCGTCTGCTGGAAGACGGGGTGACGCCGCAGGTCGTGCCGCTGGGGCTGTTCTATCGCCAGCCCGACGGATTCCGTTCCGAAGTCGAAATCATGCCGGGGCCGCCCGTCGACTTGCCGCCGCGCTTGCCCGGCGAACATCCGCGCCGCTGGGAAAAACGCTTGCTGGCGGCGATGGGCGCGGCGTTGGATGCGGTGTCGGTCGATTGTCCCGACGCGCAAAGCTTTGCCCGCGTGGAACGGCTGGCGGCGGCGGGGCGCGCCGCTTTCTCGCCGCCGTCCGCGCCGGGGACGGCGGACGCGCCGCCTTCCTACGCGCGCGCCTTCCTCCATTGGCAGGAGGCCGCGCGCCATGCGCCGCTGCCGGAGGCCCCCGCGCGCCCCGAACGCCGCGCGGCCTGGTGGGCGATGCCCGCCATCGCCGCTTTCTGCCTGCTGTTCGCGCCGGTGTTACTGGCCGGGAAATGGGCGGGACACAAGGCGGACGGCAGGAACACCGTTACCTTCTTCCGCTTCCTCGGCGGTCTTGCCGCCGCGCTCGTCTGGCTGCCGATCCTCTTCGTCCTGCTCATCCTTTTCCCGCTCCCCGTCGGCGCCGCCGCGCTGCTCGCCTGGATCGGCTGGCGGCAGTGGCCATGAACCCGGCGTTCGCCAAGGCGGAATGCTGGATCGGCTGGAGCGCCGTGGCGCTGCTCGCCGCGATGACGGCGCTGGGCGCGATCGCCGCTTGGCAAGGCAGCGACGCGCTCTTGCAAGTGGACGCCGCGCTGGCCTGCGCTTTCTTTCCCTGCGTCTTGTACATCATGACGCGCGCACGCTTCGTCCCTTGGCGCGGCGTGGCGCTGTTCGCCGGCCTCTGGTTGGCCTTCCCGCTGTTCAAGTCGATCCGGCAGTTCTGGATCACGCGCGTATTCGATGCCGAACTACTGGCGATCGACCGGGCGCTATGGGGCGGCCTGAGCCTGCCGGAACACGCGCTGCGCCTGGAAAGCTTCGCGCTCTCCGAAATCGTGAGCCTGGGCTACGCGCAGTTCTACTTCCTGTCGCTGCTGCCGGTCTGCTGGTTCGCCTGGAAACGGCGGACGGCGGAGGCGCGCCGCTTCCTCTTCGGCTTGGTGGCGATGTACGTCTTCGGTTTCACCGGCTACTTGCTGGTTCCGGCGGGCGGGCCGTTCATCGCTTTTCCCGCGCTTTTCCCCTATCCGCCGCAGGGCGGCGCGATCACTCAGGCGCTCGTCGGCGTCGTGGCGCAGGGCGTCACCGGCATGGACGTATTCCCGAGCCTGCATTGCGGCGTCAGCTTGTACGTTTTCGGATTCTTCGCCTCCGGCGCCGCGCTGCGCAAGAGCCGCGCTTACTTCTTCGCCGCGCTGATCCTGGCGGCGATCTGCGCGCCGCTGACCTTGGCGACCGTCTATCTGCGCTACCACTACGGCATCGACCTCCTCGCCGGCGCGGCGCTGGCGGCGGCCACGCTCCTCTTTCTCCATCGACCCCGTTTCGGAAACCGATCCCATGACCCCTGAACATCCCGCCCCCTGGGTACTGCCCTTCCACGCGGCGCAAGCCGGCGAACTCTTCCTGAGCGGCGGCAAAGGCGCGAACCTGGCGCGCTCGGCGCAGGCCCTGCCCGTGCCGGAAGGCGTCATCGTCACCAGCCGCGCTTATCGCGCCTTCATCGCGCCGCTCCAGGATGAAATCCGGGCGATCCTGACGGGGGCATCCGGCGATCATGCGGCACAAAGCGCGAAACTCGCCGC
>JAIRLA010000305.1 GCA_031259795.1 Azoarcus sp. | reverse complement strand
CCAACCAAACGGCGCGCAGCGCCGCTGGATAAAGAGGGGGAGGAAAGAAAGGGGACGCCCGTCCACTCCCCGCCGCCAAAGAAATCAGCGTCGCTACGCTCCGCATGGAAGAAAACCCTCTCCCGCCCCTGACGGGGCACCCTCCCCCGCAAACGGGGGAGGGAAGGTTCATCGCAAGAACTCGTCCCCCTCATCATTGTGAAAGCCGCCCCCACCTTGTCATTGCGAGGAGCGCAGCGACATGGCAATCCAGCGCGTTCCAACCGGCGCGCAGCGCCGCTGACTTCCGCAATGCCGGATGGCGTCATTCCGGCAGGAAAACCGCTTTGCCGTCTATTTCAGCGCGGCGCAACGGGTGTCCGAAGGCGCGGCTCAGGCGTTCGGCGGTGAGCGTTTCCGCGCTCGTTCCTGTCGTCGCGCCGCCTTCTCCATCGAGGAGGATGACGCTGTCGGCGTAGCGCGCCGCCATGGCGATGTCGTGGAGCGCCATGACGATACCGCGGCCGTCGGCGGCGAGCGCCCGCAGCAGTTCGAGGACGGCAATCTGGTGGTGGAGGTCGAGGTGGTTGAGCGGCTCATCGAGCAGGAAAAGGCGCGGCGTCTGTGCCAGCAGCGCCGCCAGCGCCACGCGCTGCTGTTCGCCGCCGGAGAGCATGCGCAGATCGCGGGCCGCGAACCCTTGCAGCCCTACGCAGCCGAGCGCGGCATGGGCGATGGCCGCATCCGCGGCGCTCTCCCATCCCCAGCGTCCGAGATGGGGATGGCGGCCCACCAGCACTGTTTCCAGCACGGAGGCGGCGAACGGCATGGGCTGGCGCTGTGGCAACAGGCCGCGAAACCGGGCCGCTTGCAAAGGCTGCCAGTCCGCGCGGGGGCGGCCTCCGAAGCCGATTTCGCCGTGCACATCGAGCGCGCCGGCGCCTTCACCGGCGTCATGCAGACCGGCCAGCGCATGCAGCAGCGAGGTTTTGCCCGCGCCGTTGCGACCCAGGATCGCCACGCATTGCCCGGCGCGGACTTCCAGATCGAAGGCGCGGCACAGCTCGCGCCCGCTCCGGCTCAACGCCAGACGGCGCGCCGCGAGCAGGGGAAGCGCCGGGTCGCGCCAGGGAAAGGGGCTTGCGAGTTCGGGAGGCAGGGCCGGGATCGCCATCGCGCGTTTTACCGCGAGTGCCGGGCGAGCAGGAACAGGAATACCGGCACGCCGAGCAGTACGGTCAGGACGCCGACCGGCAATTGTTGCGGCGCGAACAGGGTGCGCGCGAGGGTGTCGGCGACGGTGAGGAGCGCGCCGCCAGCCAGCGCGGCGGCGGGCATCAGCAGGCGCTGGTCGTTGCCGAGCGCGAGGCGGGCGAGATGCGGCACGACGAGGCCGACGAAGCCGACGGTGCCGACCAGCGTCACCGCGACGGCGGTGAAGATCGAGGCGAGCAGATACAGCGCGCGCCGCAGCCGCCGCGCATCGACGCCGAGCGCCATGGCGGTGAGCTGGCCGCGCGCGAGTACATTGAGATCGCGCCCGAAGGGCAAGGCCACGGCCAACCCGGCGGCCAGCACCGCGAGCGCGGGCCACGGGCGGCTGGCGCCGCTGGCGTCGCCCATCAGCCAGAACAGCATGGTCTGCATCTGCGCGGCGGGGGCCAGCGCCAACATCAGCGTGACCGCGGCGCCGCACCCGGCGGCGACGATGACGCCGGTGAGCAGCAGCCGCGTCTGCGTCCAGCTTCCATCGCCGTGCGCGAGGCCGAAGACCGCCAGCATCGCGGCGAGCGCGCCGCCCAAGGCGCCCATGTCCATCCATGGCGAGGCCAGCCCGAGCGCGAGCGCGCCCAGCGCGCCCACGGCCGCGCCGCCGGAGATGCCGAGGATGTAAGGATCGGCGAGCGGGTTGCGCAGCAACACTTGCATCAGCGTCCCGGCCAGCGCCAGCAGGCCGCCGCAGGCGAAGCAGGCCAGGGCGCGCGGCAGGCGCAGTTCGCGCACGACGCCGGCGAGCATGCCCGCGCCATCGCCGAAGAGCGCGGAGAGCACTTCGCCGGGCGAAGCCGCGAGGCTGCCCGCGCACAGCGCCCACGTCAACGCGGCCAGCGCGGCCAGGGCAAGGGCGGCCAGCGCGGCGAGCGGATGGGCGGCGAGCGCGCGCGCGGCCATCACGATGATTTCGCCTCCGCTTCCGCTCCCGCCTCCGTTTCCGCTCCCGCTTTCGCCTCCGCTCCCGCTTTTGCTTCCGCTCTCGCCTCCGCTTCCACTCCCGCCCCCGCCTCCGCTCCCGCTCCCGCTCCCGCTCCCGCTCCCGCTCCCGCTCCCGCTCCCGCTCCCGCTTCCGCTTTCGCCTCCGTTTCCGCCTCCGTTTCCGCTTCCGCTTCCGCTTCCTCGAATTTGTCGACCTCGCGCAGTGACGGGAAAAGCCTTGCCCAAAGGCTGACGACGCCGAGCGTACACAGGCCGCCGAGCGCGGCGGCGGCGACCGGGCCGAACGCCGCCGCGCACGCGCCGGCGCGGAATTCGCCCAGTTCGTTGGACGAGCCGATGAAAAGCATATTGACCGCGCTCACTCGTCCGCGCATCTCGTCCGGGGTGGCGAATTGCACCAGCGCGCCGCGCACGTAGACGCTCACCATGTCCGCCGCGCCCGCGGCCGCCAGCGCGACGAAGGAGAGCCAGAACCAGGACGAGAGCGAGAAGACGAGATTGGCCGCGCCGAAAACGGCGACGGCGATGAAAAGGCGCTTGCCGACGGCGCG
Source organism: Azoarcus sp. (assembly GCA_031259795.1). Taxonomy (GTDB): domain Bacteria; phylum Pseudomonadota; class Gammaproteobacteria; order Burkholderiales; family Rhodocyclaceae; genus WRNU01. The sequence continues at coordinate 1,198 of JAIRLA010000305.1, read as the reverse complement.
ATCGAACGGTCTGGCGCTCAGGAACAGCCCCGCGCCCACTTCGCCGATGGCGATGGCGCTGCGCAGCGCCCCCAGTCCTTCCGGGCCGGTATGGAGAATCTCCTTGGCGTAGATGGGCAGGAGCGCCACTACGCCGCCGAGGAGGACGGCGAACAGATCGAGCGAGATGGAACCCAGGATGATGGGCCGGTCGCGGATGAAGCGAATGCCGACGCCGAAGCGCCGCCACATGCTCCCCTCGCTCGCGGCTCTCGTGCCGGCATACAGGGCCTTGACCCGGATGAGACACAGCACGCCGAGCAAGAAGCAGAAAACGCAGACGGCGTAAGTCAGCGCGCCGCCGCCCCAGGCGTAGAGCAAACCGCCGACGAGCGGCCCGCCGATGCTGGCCGCGCGCATCAGCATGCCGTTGGCGGCGATGGCTTGCGCCAGCTGGCGGCGCGGCACGATCTGCGGCAGCAGGCTTTGCAGCGCGGGGCCGGAAAAAGCGCGCGCGCAGCCGAAAAGCGCGAGCGTGGCGTAAATCCCGGCCAGCGCCGTCGCCTTGCCTTCTTCGCCCGTCCCGGCGTGGCCCGAGAGCCACCACAGCGCCCCGGCGCAAAGCATGGCGACAACCCAGCTCGCCATCAGGATCGGCTTTCTCGCGTAGCGGTCGATGAGATCGCCCGCGGGCATGAGCAGGACGAGCATGGGCAGGAATTGCGCCAGCCCCACATAGGCCAGCGCCATGGCATCGTTGGTGAGTTCGTACACTTGCCAGCCGATGACCACGGCCTGGATCTGGGTGGCGAACATGCCCATCAGGCGCGACGCGAGGAAAGCGAGGAAGGCCTGGTTGCGCCAGGCATCGGAGAAATGGGGGGCAGCGCTCATCGGTCGGGGAAAGGGCGTTTTGTTTGTGTATGGATGGCGGAACAGGGGGAAAAGGCCGTAGCATGCCCGTTTCCCGCTTCTTGGAGTTCCTCTTGTCCAATTCCGGTTCCGGTTCAACTTCGACTTCGACTTCGACTTACAAGACGGGCATTCTATTCGCACTTTTCGGCGCTGTCGGCTTCTCGTTCAAGGCCATCCTGGTCAAACTCGCCTACCGCTACGGGATCGACGCCGAAACCCTGCTCGCGTTGCGGATGGCGATGGCCCTGCCCCTGTACCTGCTGCTCGGTCTTTTCGCCCGCCACGAACGGCGCGGCCCGATGCG
>JAIRLA010000189.1 GCA_031259795.1 Azoarcus sp. | reverse complement strand
CAAGCTGAGCAGGGACGAGTTCCAGACTGCATACAAGGACACAAGTGAGGCTGCTGCGTCGATCTCCGACCTCGCCATGAACGTGCAGCAGCTGAACAAGGAGCTCAAGCGTCAGCGGGACGACACCGACGGCATGATGGACCGATGCGTGCAGATGGTCAGATTGCAAATCGAGCAGTACCGAGTCCAGTCATCCGACGACGATGACGCCCGCATGTCGCAATTCGTCACACACGAGCAGCTGAAGGGTATCCTTCAAGAGAACCGACTCGACGCCCCGCCTCCCGCCGCCCCATGACGCGCGCTCTTTCTTCCTCCTTCCGCCTTTCCCGCTCCCGCGCCCATCTCGCCGTCGGGCTGTCCCTCCTCGCCATTCTCATTCCCTTCCTTTTCGCCGCTGGTTATCTCATACACAAGGCGATCCAGGTAAACAGCGTCCTCGCCGCCGGCGAACCGCGCCTTGCCCGCCTGCTGGGCCTGCGCGACGCCGCGGTTCCCGTCCGGGAAGGGCGCACCGCCGCCGAAAGCGCCCTGTCGGCGCTGGCCTACCCCGCCGAACAGCCCTCCGACCGCGTCGGCACCGAATTGCAACAGCGCCTGCGCGCCGCCGCCGACAGCGCCGGCATCGCCATCAGCGGCAGCCAAGTCATCGACGGCAAGGAAGAAAACGGCCTCGAACAGATCGTGGTGGCGATGAACTTCGACGCCTCGCACGAACAACTACAGCAACTTCTACAAACCCTGGCCTTGCAGACACCGGCGGTCTATGTCGACAGTCTCATCCTCATGCCCATGCGCAGCCGCACTCCCAACGGACGGCTGATCGTGCAGGCGCGCTTTTGCGTACTGAAACAAGCGCAGGCAACCGGCAACTGACGACGCCAAGGCATCCATGCGACAAAAACGCCCCTCCTCCCGCCGCCTTTCCGACCCCGTCTCGCGCCTGACGCGGCTGTGCGCCGTCCTCGGCATCCTGATCGTCCTCTACTGGCTGCTCCTGGCGCGCGCCCGTCCCCTGCCCGAGGCCGTCGTCCCCGACCCTTCCGCCCTGACCGCCCAGACCGTCACCCGTCCTCCGCCCAATCCCACGATCATCGCGGTTTTCACCGCGCGCCCCCTTTTCCTGCCCGATCGCCGGCCCTTGCCGCCCGACAACGCCCCCACGGAAGAAATTCCCGTCGTCGTCGATCCTTTCGGCGGCGCCCGCCTCGTTGGCGTCATCGCCGAACCGGAAGGCGGCGTCGCCATCATCCTGCGCGATGGCAAACAGCACCGGGTGCGCCAGGGCGAGCAATTCGACGGCTGGACGCTCGTCATGCTCGAAGACCGCCTGGCGCGTTTCACCGGCGCCAGAGGTGATGCGCGCGAGCTACAGTTGACGTATAAACACGACCCGGCGGGAAAAGCCCCTCCCGCGGCGGCCAAAGCGCCGGGAACTCCCCGCAGGGCCGCGCCCGCCCGCAACGCGGGCGCGCCCGCCCAGACCAACAGCATGGAAGCCGCCGCCGCTTCCCGCCGGGCGCGCCGCGAGGCCATGTTGCGGCAATCGCCGTAAAACGTTATAACCGTCAGCGGAAGTTACAATAATCAGCCAGCAACAGGCTTCATTCATGCCTGTCGGCTGGTCCGAGTCTTGAAGGGCGGAATTTCAAGCCGAGGTCAATTTCCGGTTCATAGGTATATAGTCTAGTCCAGTCAATCTCCGTCATCCTTGGCGCCCTTGGAAGAAGGCGCCGCGTTCTGAGAGTCCAAAGTCTGAAAATGAGTACAAAACAGATTTGTGTCATCGTGTTGTCCCTTTTCGTCGCTGGCTGCGCCGGACTTTTCGGCGGAAACAAGACCGCCGCGCCCTACACGGATCGCGGCCGCCAGCTCGACCCCGATCCACCGCCGCCGCAGGCCACGCTCGCCGACGAAACGCGTCCCGACCCCATCCTGTTCCGGGGCGACGATACCGTCGTCGGCATCCCCGCCCAGCCCGGGAAACACGCCAGCGCGGGCGCGCCCGTCACGTTGAGTTTCGAGCACGCTCCGGTCGAGGAAGTCGTTCATTCCGTCCTCGGCGATCTGCTCAAGGTCGACTACATCGTCGTCACTCCGCTCACGGGCGAAGTCACCCTGCGCACCCAGCGGCCCGTCCCGCGCTCCGATGTCATCCCCCTGCTCGAATCCGTGCTCCAGGCCAACGGCATCGCCCTCGTCGCCGACCCCTCGGGCCGCTACCGCGTCGGCGCCAACGACGCCATGCGCACCGCTCCGCGCGGCACCGCCACCACCCAGACCATGTCCGCCGGCGGCGGCAGCGTACTCGTCAACCTGCAATACATCGGCGCCGCCGAAATGGCCGACATCCTGCGGCCGGTCGTCCGCCCGGACGCCCTGCAACGCGTCGACACCATGCGCAACCTGCTCCTGCTCTCCGGCACGCGCAACGAAATCGACAGTTGGCTCGACCTCATCCGCACCTTCGACGTCGACTTCCTCCAAGGCATGTCGGTGGGACTCTTCCCCCTCGTCCACACCTCGGTGCGCGAAGTCGACGCCGCCCTGCAATCCCTCATCGGCGGCGCCTCCGCGCCGGCGGGCGTCCCTTCAATGCCCGCCGCGCCGCGCGGGCCGGGCGTAGCGGCCATACCCACCGCCCCCGCGCCGGCGGTTTCCGTCGGAGGCGACAGCAGCCTCACCGGCGGATCGCTCAACGGCCTCATCCGCGTCATGCCCATCGAGCGCCTCAACGCCCTCCTGATCGTCACGCCGCGCGCGCATTACCTCGAACTGGCCAAGACCTGGATCGAGCGGCTCGACCGCCCCAGCGACGGCAATGGCCTGCAACTCTGGATCTACCCGGTGCAGAACGGCTCCGCCGAGCACCTCGCCACCCTCCTTTCCAACCTGTACGGCGGCGGGGGCGCCGGCGGCGCACAACCGTTTTCCGGCGTCAGCGGCGTGGCCGGCGGCTTGCAGCAGACATCCCGCTTCATGAACTCCATGGGTAACAACGCCTCCGCCAACCGCCTCGGCGGCGGCGCGGGCTTCGGCGGCGGCTTCAATCCCGCGGCAGCCATGGCCAACAGCGGCGGCAACATCACCCAGGCCAACATCGGCCAGAACGTCCGCGTCGTCGCCGATCCGAGCAGGAACGCCCTCCTCATCTACGCCAGCCGGCCCGAGTACCTCCGCCTCGAAGAAGCCCTGCGCCGCCTCGATGTCGCGCCGACCCAGGTGTTGATCGAAGCCAGCATCATTGAAGTCACCCTGGGTGACGGTTTGGAATACGGCGTGCAATGGACGCTGCAAGACAGACAAAATGGCTGGACGGGATCGGGGGGGTTGTTCTCGGCCACTACCGACGCTGACGAGACTACTGGTACAAGTTCAGATAGTGGCGGGAAGAACCCTGTAGCGACAGTCATAAACGCGTTTACTGGAACAGGGTTTGGCTACACAGTCAAAAATTCCGCTGGTCACATACGCGGCGTGCTCCAGGCTCTCGCCAAGAAATCGTTGCTCAACGTGCTGTCCAATCCCAACGTAATGGTGCTCGACAATCACACCGCGACCATACAGGTCGGCGACCAAACGCCGGTGGAGACAGGCAGCACGATAACAGACGGCGGCACTCAAACCACGTCGATCCAGTACCGCGACGCTGGCGTCATGCTCACCGTCAAGCCCTCGGTCAACGCGGGCGACATGGTCATGCTGGACGTCGATCAGTCCGTCGTGGATGTTGGCGGCATCGACGTCGCCACCAAGCAGCGCAGTTTCAACCAGCGCCAAATCGTCAGCAAGGTCGCGGTGCGTTCGGGCGAAACCATCGTCCTCGGCGGTCTCATCCGCGACAGAAAGCTCAATGGCAAGGCAGGCGTCCCCCTGTTGCAGGACATTCCCCTCATTGGCGGTCTTTTCCGCCAAACCGAAACCACCAACGAGCGCACCGAACTCATCGTCATGCTGACCCCCCGCGTCATACGCACTGGTCAGGATGTACGCCAGATCGGCGCCGAAATACGCGAACGCATGTCCGGCCTGCACAAACTGCGCGGCGACGCCGCCGATCACGTCCGGCGCCTCGAACTGCCGCCAGCGGGTCTGCTCCCGCGCACACCGGCGACAACCGCTCCCCCGCCCGAACCGCAGCAGCCATCGCCCCAGCCGGAGGAATCTTCCCCCGTTACCAACTGACCTGTGCGGCCAGGCCGCCCGGGACGAAAAGGCCGTCTTTCATAGGGATCTACACACTCCGAAACAGCGGCGCTTAGGACTTCCCTCCCCCGCTTGCGGGCATAGGCATCTACACACTGTATTTCCCCTGTTAATGTTGATACAAAATGCCTGCTCGCTGTTTTGCGTCCATACTACCTCTCGCGCTGTTTTAAGCAAAT
>JAIRLA010000045.1 GCA_031259795.1 Azoarcus sp. | reverse complement strand
ACGTCGATCGGGACTTCGCAGATTTCTTCGATGCGGTGCAGGTAGGCGCGCGCTTGTGGCGGCAGGGCGCTCCAGTCTTTCGCGCCCATGGTCGAGGCGCTCCAGCCGGGCAGGGTTTCGTAGACCGGTTTGCAGCGGCTCACTTCTTCCGCGCCGAGCGGCAGGAGGTTTACGTGCGCGCCATCGAGCGTGTAGCCGGTGCACAGTTTGAGTTCGGCCAGGCCGTCGAGTACGTCGAGCTTGGTGATGCACAGGCCGGTGACGCCGTTGATGATGATCGAGCGCTTGAGCGCGGCGAGGTCGAGCCAGCCGCAGCGCCGTTTGCGCCGGGTGACGGTGCCGACTTCGCGCCCGCGCGTGGACATTTGTTCGCCGGGGAGGCCGGGGGTTTCGATGTCGAGTTCGGTCGGGAAGGGGCCGCCGCCGACGCGGGTGCAGTAGGCCTTGGTGATGCCGAGCACGTAGTGCAGGCTCCCCGGCCCCAGTCCCGATCCGGCGGCGGCTTGCCCGGCGGCGCAGTTGCTCGATGTGACGAAGGGGTAGGTGCCGTGGTCGATGTCGAGCAGGGTGCCTTGCGCGCCCTCGAAGAGGAGCGAGCCGCCCGCGCGGTTGATGGCGTGCAGCCCGGCGGAGACGTCGATCACCATGGGGCGCAGTTCTTCGCCGTCGGCCATGGTCTGGTCGAGGATGGTCTGGAAGTCGACGGGGGGCGCGTGCAGGTATTGGGTGAGGACGAAGTTGTGATAGTCGAGGTTGGCGCGGAGTTTGGCGGCGAAGCGGTCGCGGTCGAAGAGGTCGTAGACGCGCAGGGCGCGGCGGGCGACTTTGTCTTCGTAGGCGGGGCCGATGCCCTTGCCCGTGGTGCCGATTTTGTCGCCCGCGGCCTTGGCCGCTTCGCGGGCGAGGTCGAGGGCGCTGTGGCAGGCGAGGATCAGCGGACAGCCGGGACTGACTTTCAGGCGGTCGCGCACCGCGATGCCGCCGCTTTCGAGCGCGCGGATTTCCTTGAGCAGGTGGTGGATGTCCAGCACCACGCCGTTGCCGATGAAGCAGGCCACGCCTTCGTGCACGATGCCCGAGGGCACGAGGTTGAGTTTGTATTCGGTCTTGCCGACGACCAGAGTGTGCCCGGCGTTGTGTCCGCCCTGGAAGCGCACCACGCCCTGGGCGTGGTCGGTCAGCCAGTCGACGATCTTGCCTTTGCCTTCGTCGCCCCATTGTGTACCGACGACGACTACGTTTTTCGCCATGTTTACTCCTCTTCGGCAAGCGCGGCGATTGTCCAGCGGCCCGCGCGCTTCACCAGTTGCCGGTCGCAGCCGGCGTTTTTCCATGTTCCTTCGTGTCCGGGCAGCGCGTCCACGACGATTTCGCCCGCCGCCCGCAGGCGCGCGGCTTCGGCGCGCAAGGCCGGATCGGTTTGCGCCGGGGCCAGGATCGCGCCCGCGCACGGCGGCGGCGGCGGCAGGCAGCGCGCCAGTTCGCGCAGGTCGAGGCTGAAGCCTGTCGCCGCGCGGGCGCGCCCGAAAGTCGCGGCGACGTGATCGTAGCGCCCGCCCACGGCCAGCGCCGCCGCCGCGCCGCCGCCGTAGGCGGCGAATACCAGTCCGCTGTGATAGTGGTAGCCGCGCAGGTCGGCGAGATCGAAGCCCAGCGGTAGTTCGCCAAGCGCTTCGGCCAGGCGGCGCAGGTCGGCGAGCGCGGCGGTGATTTCGGGGATTTGCGGCAGGCGGCGGGCGGCTTCGTCGAGCGCGTCGACGCCGCCGTAAAGGGCGGGCAGGGCAAGGAGGGCTTCGCGCGCGGAGGTTTCGCTTGTCGCCAGCAGGGCGCGCAGTCCGGGGATGTCCTTGCCTTGCAGGAGGCCGAAGACTTCTTCGCACACGGCGTCCGCCAGACCGGCGCGGGCGGCCAGGGCGTGGAACAGCCCGACGTGGCCGATTTCGATGCGCGTGGCCGGGACGCCCGCCAGGCGCATGGCGCCGTCCAGCAGGCGAAGGATTTCGATGTCGGCTTCTAGCCCGGCATGGCCGTAGATTTCGGCGCCCAGTTGCAGGGGTTCGCGGGTGGCGGTGAAGGACGAGGGCTTTGTGTGCAGCACGCTGCCGCAATAGCACAGGCGCGAGACGCCCGCGCGGTTGAGCAGGTGAGAGTCGATGCGCGTCACTTGCGGCGTCATGTCGGCGCGCACGCCCATCGTGCGCCCGGTGAGTTGGTCGACCAACTGACAGGTGCGCAGCCCCAGGTCCCGTCCCGCGCCCGTGGTGAGCGCGTCGAGGTATTCGACCAGCGGCGGCATGACTAATTGGTAGCCATGCGCGCGGAAGGCGTCGAGCAGGCGGCGGCGCAGATCTTCGAGCCGGGCGGCTTCGTCCGGCAGGACATCCTGGATGTAATCGGGCAAGACCCAGCGCATCGGTGAATCAGTTCCAGAAGACCAACAGGCACAGCAGGGCGATCCCCGCCAGGACGGACGAGAGGCCGAGGTAGCGGATCTGTCCGTCCTTCATGTCGGTGAGGTAGCGGAAGACCTCGCGCCACAGGGCGGGGGCGAACAGGGGCAGGCTTCCTTCGAGGATCAGCATCAGGGCGATGGCGGTGAGCAGGGTGGCGCCCATCGGGAATTCGCGTCAGCGCGCGCCGCGGGGGGCTTTCAGGTATTTGAAGAAATCCGCGTCCGGCGCGACGACGATGACGTCCTGCTTGCTGGCGAAGCTGGCGCGGTATGCTTCCAGGCTGCGATAGAAGGCGTAGAACTCCGGATCTGCGCTGTAAGCCTCGGCATAGATCGCCGCCGCGCCCGCGTCGCCTTCGCCCTTGATGCGCTGCGCGTCGCGCTGCGCTTCGGCGATGATGATGGTGCGCTGGCGGTCGGCTTCGGCCTGGATTTTTTCGGCATCGGCGGTGCCGCGCGCCCGGCGCTCGTTGGCGATGCGTTGTCTTTCGGTCTGCATCCGCGAATAGACGTTGGCGGACACTTCGTCCGGGTATTCGACTCTTTTGAGCCGCACGTCGACGATTTCCACGCCGATGCCGCGCGCGTCCTTGTCGGCGCGCTCGCTCATCTGCCGCATGATGGCGTCGCGTTCGCCGGAAATCACGTCATGCACGGTGCGCTTGCCGAACTCTTCGCGCAGCCCGGCGTTGATCGCCTGGTTGAGACGGTCGCGCGCGCGGGATTCGTCTTCGCCCACCGCCTGGTAATAGAGCCGGGGGTCGACGATCCGCCATTTGACGAAATAGTCGACGATGACGTTCTGCTTTTCCGAGGTCAGGAAGCGCTCCGGCTCGGCCTGCGCGCGCACGAAGCCGGACGCATTCGTGGGGCTGGATGTGTCCATGGTCAGGATGCGGCGGTCGAAATAGCGCACGTTCTGGATCAGCGGCAGCTTGAATTTCAGGCCCGGTTCCTTGACGACATCCTTGACCTCGCCAAGCTGGAATACGATTGCATACTGGCGCTGGTCGACGACGAACACCGACATCGCGGCGACGGCGATCAGGAGCGCCACTGCGCCGACGAGCAAGGATGATTTGTCGCGCATCAACGTTCTCCCCGTTCACGGTGGCGCAGCAGGTCGCGGGCGCGCCCTCCTCCGGAAGAGGAGGAGGAAGACGGCGCCTGCGGCAAGATGGATATCGTATCGTCCGGTTTCGCCGCGGCGGAGGCGGCGCCGCGCGCGGCGGCCTGCTGCACGAGCTTGTCGAGCGGCAGGAAGAGCATGTTGTTGCCGCTTTTGACGTCGATCAACAGCTTGCTGGCGCTGGAGAGCACTTCTTCCACCGCTTCGACATACATGCGCTCGCGCGTCACTTCCGGCGCGCGCTTGTACTGGGCAAGCACCTGGCTGAAGCGGGCGGTGTCGCCCTCGGCGGCGGCGACCACGCGGGCGCGGTAGGCTTCGGCGTCGGCGCGCAGGCGGGCCGCGGTGCCCTGCGCTTCCGGAACGATCTTGTTGGCGTAGGCTTCGCCTTCGTTCTTTTTCCGCTCCCAGTCCTGCGTGGCGCGGGTGGCGTCATTGAAGGCGTCCTGCACCTGTTCGGGCGGCTGGACATCCTCCATGGTGACGCGGCTGACCTTGATGCCGGATTTGTAACGATCCAGCATGTCCTGTATGAGCTTCTGCGCCGCGTCCGCGATCTGCTCCCGCCCTTCGTAGAGCACGAAGTCCATTTTGCTCTTGCCGACGATTTCGCGCATGGCGGTCTCCGCGATCTGGCGCACGAATTCTTCGTTGGGACTGCGGTTCTCGAAGATGAAGTTGCGGGGGCCGCTTTCGTGCCCCTTGTCGTCGAGATCGCTCTTGAGCACGTATTGGACGGCGAACTGGACGTTGACGATGTTCAGGTCGTCGGTGAGCATCAGGGCGCGGGAGTTGCCCCGGCTGCCGATCGAGACCATGCGCAGCCCGGTGAGGTCGACGATTTCGTGCGATTCGATCGGCTTCGGCAGGCGCCAGTGCAATCCCGGCCCGGTGACGCCCACGTATTTGCCGAGCCGCAGCACGACGCCGCGCTCGTTGGTGTCGACGGTGTAGAAGCCGCTCGCCAGCCAGACGGTAAGCGCCAGCAGGATCAGCAGGCTCAGTCCGCCGCTGAATTGCCGGGGCGACAGGCCCGGCTCCCGCCCGCCTCCTCCGGGGCCGGAAGGCCCGGTGCGGCGGCGACCGAATATGCCGGACAGGCGCTGGCTGAAATCCTGCCAGATTTCTTCGAGATCGGGCGGCCCCTGGTTGCCGCCGCGACCGCCGCCGCGCGCTCCATTGTCGCCGCGGTTGCCCCAGCGCGGATCGTTGAGTGACATGAGAATGCCTGTATTCATTTATCGCAAGGAAAGAGGGTTCCCACGCTCGGGCGTGAACCGGAATTGTGCGCGCGAGGATCGGCGCCGGAATCGGAATCGCCCGCACTGGCGATTCCGGCTGGAGCCAGAGCCGCCTGCGCCGCCCCGGCAAGCGCCTCGCGCAGCAGACCGAGACCGTCGCCCGTGCGGGCGCTCAAAAAAACGCGCTCGATTCTATCACAAGCGTCCCGCACGACCGCGGGCGTGGCATGAGTGAGGTCGATCTTGTTCCACACGAGGATGCGCGGCGCCTCCGTCGCGCCGATTTCGTCGAGCACCGCGTCGACGGCGGCGATCTGCGCGTCGCGGTCTTCGCTGGCCGCATCGACGACGTGCAACAGCAGATCGGCATGCGCGGTTTCTTCGAGCGTGGCGTGGAAGGCGGCCACCAGCGCGTGCGGCAAGTCGCGGATGAAGCCGACCGTGTCCGAGATGACGACGTTGCCCGAACCGACGAAAAGCCGGCGCGAGGTGGTGTCCAGCGTGGCGAAGAGTTGATCGGCGGCGTAAGCGCCCGCTTTCGTGAGCGCGTTGAACAATGTCGATTTGCCCGCGTTGGTGTAGCCGACCAGCGACACCGAGAGCACGTCGCGGCGAGCGCGCGCGCGCCGCCGGGTGCGGCGCTGCTTTTCGACCTGGGCAAGGCGCGATTTGAGCAGTTTCACCCGCTCGCCAATCAGGCGGCGGTCGGTTTCGAGCTGGGTTTCGCCGGGGCCGCGCAGACCGATGCCGCCTTTTTGCCGTTCGAGGTGCGTCCATCCGCGCACGAGCCGCGTCGACAGATGGCTCAACTGCGCCAGTTCCACTTGCAACTTGCCCTCGTGGCTTTTCGCGCGCAGGGCGAAGATATCCAGGATCAGCGCGCTGCGGTCGACCACCCGGCATTCGAGGCTTTTTTCGAGGTTGCGCTGCTGCGCCGGCGACAGGGCATGGTTGAAGATCACCAGATCGGCTTCGTGCGCGCGCAACGCCACGCCGATTTCCTCGACCTTGCCCTTGCCGGCGAAAAGCGCCGGATCGGGGGCGCCGCGGCGGCCTTCCACCACCGCTTCGACCGTGGCGCCGGCGCTCGATGCCAGGAGTTTCAGTTCCGCCAAGCGCTCCTCGACCGCGCCCTGGCCGAAATCGAGCTGGACGACGACGGCCCGCTCGCCGCTGGCCGGACGCTCAAACATGGCCGCTCGCGTTCAGTTGGCGCTCCCTTCGCTGTCCAGCGGCGGCGGGATGGTGACCGAACGTCCCGGCACGATGGTGGAAATCGCGTGCTTGTAGACCATCTGGGTCACGGTATTCTTGAGCAGGACGACGTACTGGTCGAAGGACTCGATCTGTCCTTGCAGCTTGATGCCATTGACCAGATAAATGGAAACGGGAACATGCTCGCGCCGCAGCGTGTTCAGGAATGGGTCTTGTAAAAGCTGGCCCTTGTTGTTACTCATCGTGGAACCTCGATTCTTTTGTGTTTATAGGAATATGGAAGCATGGAAGCGTTGTCCGCCGCCAGCGGCGGAAGTATGCGATGAAACTGCCTTGCGGGTATAGGGGTAAAGTCAAAAATCACGGCTTGTGCGACTTCGCAATCAGGACAATAACCGCGCGATAGCCGCGCTGTCCAGTTTCGCCGCGCTTCCGTCGCGCGGCTCCGAACCTTGTCCTCACTTCGATTGCGACCCCGCCTTGCTTGCATACGGATTATGCGCGGTCCGAAACTGGATGCGCAACGGGGTGCCCTGCAATTTGAATGCTTCCATGAACATGCGTTCGAGGTAGCGCGTGTAGGCGTCCGGCACGCTGCCCAGCGAGGCGCCGTGGATCACGATGATGGGCGGGTTCATGCCGCCTTGGTGCGCATAGCGCAGCTTCGGACGTATCGCGCCCGCGCGCGGCGGCGCCTGCCGGGCCACGGCGGCTTGCAGGACGCGGGTGAGGCGGGGCGTGGCCAGCTTTGTCATGGCCGCGCCATAGGCGGCATCGACCGATTTCAGCAGCGCGCCGATCCCGTCGGCCCTGAGCGCGGAGATATGGTGGAGACGGGCAAACGACAGGAATCCGAGTTTGCGCGCCATGTCATCCTTGATGCGCGCGCGGCGGTAATGGTCGGCGGCGTCCCATTTGTTGATCGCCACCACCAGCGCCCGCCCCGTCTCCAGCACGAATCCGGCAATGTGCGCATCCTGGTCGGAAATGTCCTGCGCCGCATCGAGCACGAGCACGACGACGTTGGCTTTCTCGATGGCCTGCAAGGTTTTTATCACCGAGAATTTTTCAATGGTCTCGAATACTTTGCCGCGCCGGCGCAATCCGGCGGTGTCGATCAGGGTATATTCGCGCCCGTCGCGCTCGAACGGAATCGCAATGGCGTCGCGCGTGGTGCCGGGCAAATCGAAGGCGATGACCCGTTCCTCGCCGAGCAGGGCATTGATCAGCGTCGACTTGCCGACGTTGGGACGGCCGGCGATGGCCACTCTCGGCCCCCTGGTTTCGTGCGCGCCCGCATCTTCGCTTTCATCCGCGCCGAAAGGCTCCAGCGCCGCGTCGATCAATTGCCGCACGCCTTCGCCGTGCGCCGCCGAGACCGGCAATGGCGGGCCCAGCCCCAGCGCGTGGAAATCGGCCGCCGCCGCCGCCCGTTCCAGTCCCTCGGCTTTGTTGACGACGAGGTGGACGGGACGGCCCGCGCGGCGCAGGTATGCGGCGATCTGCTCATCGTGCGGCGTGCGGCCGGCGCGCCCGTCGACCAGGAAAAGCAGGGCGTCGGCTTCGGCAATCGCCTGTTCGGCCTGGCGCGCCATCTCGTGCATGATGCCGTCCTTGGCCACCGGATCGAACCCGGCGGTATCGACTACCAGATAGGCGCGCGCGCCCATCTTGCCGATGCCGTAATGGCGGTCGCGGGTCAGGCCCGGCTGGTTGGCGACCAGCGCGTCGCGGCTGCATGTCAGGCGGTTGAACAGAGTCGACTTGCCGACGTTGGGGCGACCGACGAGGACGATGGTGGGCGTCACGATGGCATTCCCGCCACGAGCGAGCGCCGCGGATCAGCGCCGCACTTCATAAGCAACTATTTTCCCGTCGCGCGACTGGACGACAAAGCCGTCCGCCCAGATGCGCGGATCGGCGGCGATCGCGCTGCTGTCGGCGCGCGCGCGCGCGGCGAACACGCCGTCCTCGCGGTTGAAGGCATGCACATAGCCTTCGCCGTCGCCCGCCACCACATAGTCGCCAACGATCAGCGGGCGCGACAGCCTGCGGCGCGGCAGCGCATCCTGCCGCCATGTCGTGGCGCCGTTGTAGACATCGAGGGCCTGTATGGAATCGCGCTCATCGACGATCACCGCAAAACGGGCATCACGATCCATGCCGACGTGCGATGAAAAATCGCGCGCCCACAGCGCATTGCCATTGCTGACATCGAAGCAGGCCGCGCGTCCCTGGTAAGTCACCGCGCACACTTCGCTGCGGCCGATGACGGGCGTTCCCGCCACATCGGCCACCCGTTCGAGTTCGGTGGCGCCGCGCGGCCTCGTCACATTGAGTTCCCACAGGTTGCCGCCGTTTTCCAGGCTCACCGCGACGATCTTGCCGCCGGGAAAGCCGACGAGGGCAACCTCGTCCACGATGAATACGCCGGCATGACTGCGCAAGGCCAGCGGCGGCGTGCTGCGCTGGTAGAGCCAGCGTTGTTGTCCGTTTTCGGCCTCCAGCCCGATCAGGCGATGATCGGAGGCCCTGAGCACCACGACGCCGCCGCCGATCGCCGGCGGCGCCAGCACTTCCACTCCGGCGTTGGCCCGCCAGCGCTCCTCGCCGGTTTCGGCGTCGAGCGCGATCACCTGCCCCGTCTCGTTGACCACCAGCGCCAGATTGCCGTCGCTGCCGACGCCCGCGGTCAGCCGGGATTTGGTGTTGACCCGCCATAGCCTCTTGCCTTGCTCGAAGCGGGCGACATAGCCATCCGCGCCCGCGGCGAACACGCTTTCGCCCACCACGGCGGGCTGGAATACGTAATCCTTCCCATCCCCCACCGAGGCGCGCCAAGCCACGTGCAATTCGGCGGACGGAGTGAATTTGACCAGGTCAGCGGGCTGCGGCGCGCTGGAAAACAAAGAGCACCCGGCAAGAAGGGCCGGGGCCACGGCCAACAGCAACATGCGCGGCATGGAGCGGATCATTGTTTCAACCTTCCACCGATTCGAGTTTGGCGCGGATCACGGCGCGCATGAAATTGCCGGCATCCTCCGCGCCGTCGAGCGCGTCGAGCGCGGCCTGCCATGCGGCGCGCGCCTCGCCGGCCTTGCCTTGCGCGGCGAGCGCATCGCCGCGCAAATCCTCGAAGCGGGCGCGCCACGGGCCTTCCGGCGCGGGCTGCAAGCGGGCGAGCGCCGCGGCGGCATCTCCTTTTTGCAACAGCACCGTAGCCCACCTCAGGCGGGCAAGCTCGCGCAACGCGGCGTCCTTGCCCTCGCTGGCGGCCCATTCGAGCTGGGGCAGCGCGTTGTCGAGTTCGTTCTTGCGGAATTGCACTTGGGTCGAGAGCAGCACGCCCAACTGGGCCTGCACGGCGCCCGCGTATTTGCTGACCAGGCTTCCGGCGATTTCGCGGGAACGCTGCGTGTCGCCAGCGGCGGCGGCCTGCTGCAATTCGGCATACAACCTCCCGGCTCCGGCGGCTTGGTCGCCCTGATACCAGCGCCACCCTTGCCAGCCCGCCATGGCCACCGCCGCCGCCGCCGCCAGCGACACCACCAGATTGCCATATTGTTCCCACCACGCCTTGATCTGGGAAAGCTGCTCCTGCTCTTCGAGGTCATATACCGCCATTTCTCACTCCTTGCCCGCCATCTTCATCACTGTCTTCGGCATCCTCGCCATCCAGCGCATCCACGACCGCCTCCGCCAGCGCCGCCAGCGGCACGCGCCGCTGCCCGCCGCCGCCGCGCAAGGGCTTGATGCTCACCTCGCCCGCCGCGGCCTCGTCATCGCCAATCACCAGCGCGAGCGGCGCGCCGCTGTGATCGGCCTTTTTCATCTGCGACTTGAAGCTTCCCCCGCCGCAATGCAGGAGGACATCCAGTCCGGTATCACGCATGGCCTCGGCGGCATGGAAAGCCAGCCGTTGCGCACGCTCGCCAAGATACGTCACGTAAATATCCGGTGTCCAGCTTCCGGTATGTTCGGTCTCTCCGCTTTCCCGCCACAGCGCGAGCACCCGCTCCACGCCCATGGCGAAACCCGCCGCCGGCATGGGCTTGCCGCCAAGCTGCTCCACCAGTCCATCGTAACGGCCGCCGGCGCACACCGTGCCCTGCGCGCCCAGGCGGTCGGTCACCCACTCGATCACGGTGCGATTGTAATAGTCGAGACCGCGCACGAGGCGATGATTAACGCGGAAAGGAATCCCCGCTTCGCGCAACAAGCCCTGCACCGCCTCGAAATGCGCCCGCGATTCGTCCCCGAGATGGTCGGCCAGTTTCGGCGCGGCTTCGACAAGTTCCTGCATGGCCGGGTTCTTGGTGTCGAGAATGCGCAAGGGATTGGCGTGCAAGCGGCGCAGGCTGTCCTCATCGAGCCGTTCCCGGTGTTTCTCGAAGTAGCTCACGAGCGCGGCGCGATGGCTGGCGCGTTCCGCCGCCGAACCCAGCGAATTGAGTTCGAGCCGGATGTCGGCCAGCCCCAGCCGTTCCCACAGGCGAGCGCACATGATGACGAGTTCGGCATCGATGTCCGGCCCGGCGAAGCCCAGCGCCTCGGCGCCGATCTGGTGGAACTGGCGGTAGCGCCCTTTCTGGGGACGTTCGTGGCGAAACACCGGCCCATGGTAATAGAGGCGTTGCGGCCCGCCGGCAGCCGCCAGATTGTGCTGGATCGCGGCGCGCGCGCAGCCTGCCGTGCCTTCCGGGCGCAAGGTCAGTTTTTCTCCGTTCAGGACATCCTCGAACGAATACATTTCCTTTTCGACAATATCGGTGAATTCGCCGATCGCGCGCCGGAAAAGCGGCGTCGGCTCGACGATCGGCGTGCGCAATGGCCGGTAGCCGTAGCTCTTCAGCCAATCGCGCACGATGTCCTCGAAGGTTTCCCAGATTTCGGCCTCGTCGGGCAGGATGTCGTTCATCCCGCGCACAGCCTGCAAAGTCTGACTCATTGGATCGTGGTTTCCGTCTTCCGTCGTATCTGGTTCAAGCAAGTCTGCGAGCGTAGCGGGTTTCGACGTATTCGTCGACGATGGCGGCGAATTCGGCGGCGATATTGTCGCCGCGCAGGGTGACGGTCTTGCGGCCATCGACGAACACCGGCGCGGCGGGCGCTTCGCCCGTTCCGGGCAGCGAAATGCCCACGTTGGCGTGGCGGCTCTCGCCCGGGCCATTGACCACGCAGCCCATGACCGCCAGGGTCATGCTCTCGGCCCCTTCATACTGCGCGCGCCACTGCGGCATGCGCTCGCGCACATGGCGCTGGATGTCGGCGGCCAGTTCCTGGAAAAACGTGCTGGCCGTGCGGCCACAGCCGGGGCAGGCAACCACCATCGGGGTGAAGGCGCGCAATCCCATGGTTTGCAGGATTTCCTGCGCCACCACGACTTCCCGGGCGCGGCTGCCGCCCGGCTCGGGCGTCAGCGAGACGCGAATGGTGTCGCCGATGCCTTCCTGGAGCAGCACCGCCAACGCCGCGCTCGAAGCAACGATGCCCCGGCTGCCCATGCCGGCCTCGGTCAAGCCCAGATGCAGCGGATAATCGCAGCGCCCGGCAAGCTCCCGGTAAACCGCGATCAAGCCCTGCACGCCCGACACCTTGGCCGAAAGAACGATGTGATCGGCGGCCAGTCCCAGGCTTTCGGCCTGCGCCGCCGATTCCAGCGCCGAGGCCACCAGCGCCGCGCGCATCGCCGCCTCGGGCGGCAGCGGCGCGGCGCGCGCGGCATTTTCGTCCATGACGCGGGCGAGCACCGCCCGGTCCAGGCTGCCCCAGTTCACTCCGATGCGCACCGGCTTGTCGTACTTGCAGGCCAGTTCGATGATGCCGGCGAACTGCGCGTCGCGCCGCGCCCCCGCGCCGACGTTGCCCGGATTGATGCGCAACTTGGCGAGCGCCCCGGCGCAGGCCGGATACTTGCCCAGCAAGGTATGGCCGTTGTAGTGGAAATCGCCCACCAGCGGCACGTTGACGCCCTGCGCGTCGAGGCGCTCGCGGATATGCGGCACGGCCCGCGCCGCCTCTTCGTCATTGACCGTGATCCGCACCAGTTCGGAACCGGCGCGCGCCAGTTCCGCCACCTGCGCCGCCGTGGCGCCGATGTCGGCGGTATCGGTATTGGTCATCGCCTGCACCGCCACCGGCGCGGACGAACCCAGCGCCACATGGCCGACGCGCACGAGACGGGTATGGCGGCGCAAAGCCGGCGCAGAGGAGGACAGCGTCGTCATTGCAACGTCAGGGAAGCGGTATTTGCCTTGTTGGTATACGGTTTCAGATCGACCGGCTTGCCGTCGAACTCCAGCCTCACCTTGTCCGCATTCGTGATGGACAGCGAAAAAGGCGGCTTGCCCTGCACCCTGAGCGGCGCGCTCCCCGGAGCGTAAGTGCGGTTTACAAGAAAACCGCCGCGGCCTTCTTCGCTCACCTTGATCCAGGCCCTGGCCGTGAGCGTAAACGCCAGCGTCGATATCCTGGGCGCGTCGGCGGCGGGGGATGGCTCCCCGGACGGCGCGGCGACGCCCGGGGACGGAGCCGTACCCGTACCCGCCGCTGCCGGCTGCTGGCTGTTTTCCGGGGCGATGCCTCCAGACTCGGAAAGGGCGTCTGGCGCGGGGAGCTGCGTCGTGACGACCGTGCTTTCCGGTTCCTGCCAGGCTTCGAACCAGCCAAAAAAGATTCCGGCGCCAAGCAGCGCCAGCAACACCGCCACGACCAGGAACAAGGGCAGCAGGCTGGAGCGCGGCTTCTCCGCCGCCGGCGCGTGGTCTTGCACATTGAACACCGCGTGATCCCGCGTATCGAGCGTCGACCCCGGCGCCGCGGCCACGGTCGTTCCGCCATCGAAACTGGCGAGCAGCGGCTGGGGATCCAGCCCCAGATGGCGCGCGTAATTGCGCAGGAAACCACGCACGAACAGCGGCCCCGGCAAAGCCTCGAAGCGCCCGCTCTCGATGGCTTCGATCTGCTGCAACGACAATTTGAGCGCCTGCACGACATCGCCCCGGGATTCTCCGCGCGCCTCGCGCGCTTTCCTGAGAATGCCGCCCGGCGCGTCGACGGGCGCGTTATCCGGCGCGTCGACGGATGCGGACGCCGGCGCGGCGGCGGCGGTTCCGGCCTCGCCAGCGGCGGCGGCGGCATCCGTGACGGGATCAGGCTTCATGTCGCTCAATCGTATTTCCCTTGTGTCATCAATGCGTGCTCGGGAGAACCGACGAAACGGTTGCGCAGTTGTTCCGCGTAGCTCGCCTCGATATGACGCTCCCTCAGCCGCCGCGCCGCGCGCAACCCAAGCCACACCGTGCGCGCGCTGACATTGAAGTTGCGATGATACGCGATGAGAAGATCATGCGCGCGCCTGTACTCGCCGCGCTGGTACACAGCGTCCGCCAGCCGGTACAGGGCTTCGCCGTTGGAAGAATCGGCCTCCAGAGCCCTGGAGAATTGCTCCACCGCCCCGGCGATGTCGTTGCTGCGCATCAGGCACAGGCCGGCATTGGTGTAAGGGCGCGTCTTGCAACAGTAATAAGGATTGGCCGCCGCGTTCGCCAGATGGGACATGCCCTCGGACACGCGCCCCTGGCGGCACAGGAACCAGCCATAGCTGTTGTTGAAATCGGGATCGCCCGGCGCGGCGGCGAGCGCCCGCCGGAAAGCATCGTCGGCCTCGGCGTTCTGCCCGAGCTCCATGTAGGCCAGCCCCATCAGGTGATAGGCGATCCCATAGCCGGACTGGGCCTCCAGCGCTATTCTGGCTTCATCGAGAGCGAAGCTGGGCTGCCCCATGTTCAAGTATTCCGCGCCCAACTCGGCGTGGGCGAGCGCTCTTCTTTCCGCTTCGGTCCTGGGCGTCTGGTTGGTCATCGGGGCGGTGGGCCGCACCCGCGACGATGGAGCCGTCGTATCCGCGCCCGCGCCCGGGCCCGTGGTCACACAGCCTCCCGCCACGAGAACAAAAGCGGAACTTGCGATCCAGCACCAGAATTTCATCACACGCGTCATGAACAAACCTCCATCATCGGCAACGGACGCGCTGATGCGCGCCGGGTTCTGTCTTGCACCTGTCCGGCGAGTTGGCCGCAGGCGGCGGCGACATCGCCGCCGCGCGTCTTGCGCGTCGTGGCGACGATACCAGCCTCCGACAGGATACTAGCAAAGCGCCGGACACGCTCGACCGGCGGACGCGCAAATCCGGAATGCGGAAAAGGATTGAACGGAATCAGGTTGAATTTGCACGGCGTCTCGCGCACGAGCGCGACCAGCGCGCGGGCATGCGCATCGCTGTCGTTGACGCCCGCGAGCATCACATACTCGAAAGTCACGAAATCGCGCGGCGCCCGTTCGAGATAGCGCCGGCAGGCCGCCATCAGATCGCGCAACGGGTATTTACGGTTGATCGGCGCCAGGCGGTCGCGCAGCGCATCGTCCGGAGCGTGCAGCGACACCGCCAGCGCCACCGGGCATTCTTCGCGCAAACGGTCGATCGCCGGGACGATGCCCGAAGTCGATACCGTCACCCGCCGTCGCGACAAACCGTAAGCGTGATCGTCGAGCATCACCCGCAAGGCGGCGACGACATTATCGAAATTGGCCAGCGGCTCGCCCATTCCCATCATGACGACATTGCTGATGACGCGGCCATTATCCTCCCCGTCGCCCCGCTCGCCCGCCGGGCCAAGCAGCTTGTTGGCCAGCCACAACTGCCCGACGATTTCCGCCGTGCCCAGATTGCGGTTGAAGCCCTGCCTGCCGGTCGCGCAGAAAGCGCAATCGAGCGCGCAACCGGCCTGCGAGGACACGCACAGGGTGCCGCGCCCGGCTTCGGGAATGAACACCGTCTCCACCGCGTTCGCGCCGCCGACATCGAACAGCCACTTGCGCGTACCGTCGGCGGAAAGAGAATCCCGCAACAGCGCGGGCGCGCGAATTTCCGCCTGCGCCTCGAGCTTCGCCCGCAACGCCCTGGCGACATCGGTCATCGCCCCGAAATCGTCGCACCCCTCGCGGTGTATCCAGCGCATCACCTGGCGGGCGCGAAAAGGCTTTTCCTCCAGTCCGGCGAACCAGGCGGCAAGGCCGTCGAGATCGTAATCAAGCAGATTGGGCACGGCCAGTCAGCGGCGATGGATGTCGATGCCGGGAAAGAAAAACGCCACTTCCGCCGCCGCGGTTTCGGGCGCGTCCGACCCATGTACCGCATTGGCGTCGATCGACTCGGCAAAATCGGCGCGGATGGTGCCCGGCGCCGCCTTTCCCGGATCGGTCGCCCCCATCAGCTCACGGTTCCGGGCAATGGCATTCTCGCCTTCGAGCACCTGCACCATGACCGGGCCGGAAGTCATGAAGGCGACGAGATCCCTGAAAAACGGACGCTCGCGGTGCACAGCATAAAATTCGCCCGCTTCCCGCTCGGAGAGGCGCGCCATGCGCGCGGCGACAATCCTGAGACCGGCGTCCTCGAAACGCTGATATATCCTGCCAACCACATTCTTGGCGACAGCGTCCGGCTTGATGATGGAAAGAGTACGTTCGATAGCCATATCCCGGCGGCTCCTGCAAGTTATGTAAAGTTTCGGATTCTAGCAGTTCCTCGCCGCCGCGGCTCCGGCCTTGCGTATTCCCGTAATGTTTTCACGCGCGCCGTTCATTACAATCGAAAAAAATTCCCGTCCGGCGCGCCGGCGGATAATCTTCCCTTTTCATCCAAATGGCACGACCATGACCCCCACGCCCATCCAGGCAATTGGCGCCGCCCTGTTCGCCATCGCCATCCTGCATACTTTTTCCGTTGGATTTTTCGCGCGGCTGGCGGAAAAACATCCGGCGCACGCGGGGTTGTGGCAATTGTTCGCCGAAGTGGAATTCGTTTTCGGTTTCTGGGCCGGCATCCTGCTCCTCTTCATCGCCTTCGCCGCCATCGGAACGGACGCCGGCGCGTTCCACGCGGTCACGCACTATCTGGACGAGCGCAACTACACCGAACCACTGTTCGTACTGGCCATCATGATCGTGGCGGCAAGCAAGCCGGTACTCCTGTTCGCTTCCGGCATCGCGCGGCAGACATCGCGGCTTCTGCCGGCGCCGCCGCCCGTCGCTTTCTACTTCACCGTCCTGGCCGTGGTGCCCCTCCTGTCCTCTTTCATCACCGAACCGGCCGCCATGGCGCTGGCCGCGCTGATCCTGAAAGACGCCTACTACCGCAAGGGGATGTCTTCCCGCCTGATGTACGCCACGCTCGGCGTGCTGTTCGTCAATATCTCCATTGGCGGCACACTGACCAATTTCGCCGCGCCGCCCGTGCTGATGGTGGCGGCGACATGGGAATGGAGCACCTGGTTCATGCTCTCCAACATCGGTTGGCGCAGCGCCATCGCCGTACTCTTCAACGCGGCGGTCGTCAGCCTGATCTTCCACAAAGAACTGGCGCGTTTCGAGCTTCCCGGCCACAGCGAGCGCAACGAAATTCCCGCCGCGGTGACCGCGTTGCACCTGATCCTGCTCTTCCTGATCGTGCTGTTTTCCCATTACCCGCGGGTTTTTCTCGGCGTACTGCTGTTGTTCATGGCATTCGCGCATGCCTATCCCCGCTTCCAGGAACGCCTGATCCTGCGCGAAGGGTTGATGGTGAGCTGCTTTCTGGGCGGACTGGTGACGCTCGGCGGCCAGCAATCGTGGTGGCTGCAACCCCTGCTCTCGCAGATGGACGCCTCCACCGTGTACTACGGCGCCACGGCGCTGACGGCGATCACGGACAATGCCGCCCTGACCTATCTTGGCTCCCTGGTGCAAGATCTGTCGGACGAATTCAAATACGCACTGGTGACAGGCGCGGTCACGGGCGGCGGCCTCACCGTCATCGCCAATGCGCCCAACCCGGCGGGCCTGACCATCCTGCAAGGATATTTCAAGGGCGGCGCGGTCAATCCCGCCGGTCTACTCGCCAACGCCCTGCCGCCGACACTGGCGGCGATCCTGGTATTCCGGCTTTTCTGATCGCACCGCCGCCGCTTCCGCCTCGTCGCCCGCCCTTCTCCGGCGGGAAGCCCCGCTGATTTCTTGGCGATGGAGGCGTTTCGTTCCTCCTTCCCTTTTTATCCAGCGGCGCTTTGCGCCGGATGGTTGGAAGCCCTCTCCCGCCCTTCGGCCACCCTCTCGCCCGCCTGTACACCGCCCCTGACGGGGCGCCCTCTCCCGCTTGCGGGAGAGGGCGCCCTTCCATGCGGAGCGCAGCGCCGCTGATTCAAATCTGATCCCCGATCCTGGCGTCTGCGAGAATCCCCCGGGATTCTTTCAAAATGGTTTTTCGGGCGTCCGGTCATCCCGCCGTGGCGGCACCGGATCGCTGCCGCCCGGATGCCAAGGGTGGCAGCGCAGGATACGGGCAAGGGCGAGTAGGCCGCCCTTGCAAATGCCATGCACCGCGATGGCTTCGAGCGCGTAGTCCGAGCAACTGGGATAAAAACGGCAACGCGGCCCCAG
>JAIRLA010000307.1 GCA_031259795.1 Azoarcus sp. | reverse complement strand
CCTCCAGACACATACAAGTTGCTTGTGTCCCTTTCCTGAACAGTTAGAATGCACACCCGTCTCCCTGTAGTTCAATGGACAGAACGAGCGCCTCCTAAGCGCTAGATACAGGTTCGATTCCTGTCGGGGGGACCAGGCAGAGCCCCAAAGCAGTCCGGTAAAGTCCTGAAACCCCAGTAGCCGCACGGGTTTCCGAATTTTTTCGTCCGATGCCGTCCGGCGAGAAGCGATTGCATCCGGCTCCGTGCGACGAGGGCGCTCGACGGCATGGCGTTTTATCCCAGATGGAATATCGTCATGTCCGCGCCGACCGATAAAATATCGGTAATATCGCAGTCCATACCACCCGTCCCCTCGGCAAACCTTACAAGCTGGACGCCCTTTGTCTTCTCGTTGCGCCCTGCGGCCCATGCTCTCGGTGTTCATGCGTCTCCGCGCGCTACGCGGCGCGAAGTGGAAAGACGATGGGGTAAAGCCGCGTTCTTCGCGGAAACTTCCAGGCGCACGCCCATATCACGAAAATATTCCTCGTGACATTGCCTTCGCAGAATTTGCGAAACAGCGGAACGGTCTTCACATTTCTACGCCATTTCAGCGCTTTCCCGGAACTTCGGGATGTGTATATTGCAAATCCTTTCAAGAAAAACGCCGGGATGCTTTATTCCCTGGATTCGCCATGACAACGACCGCACCGATAAAAAACGATCCTCCCCGCCACTACATGCTTTGCGACGCGCTGGCCGACTCGATCCGCGAGCGTTTGTTCAGGCACGAATTCGCGCCCCGCTTTCCGTTGGACAAGGCCGCTCTGGCGGCGCATTACAGAACGGAGCGGCAAACGCTCACGGCGGCGCTGGAGCGGCTCGCGCGCGAGCGCCTATTGACGGCGCAAGCGGACGGCGGATATTGCGCTGCCGAATATGAGCGCGCCGATATCGAAGACATTCTGGCGCTGCTCGAATGCATTCGTTTTTTCATGCTGCGCAGACATGCGTCCCGGGCTGACGCCGCATCCGGCGCGGCGGGAGAAGCCGTGAGCGCCAGCCCTTACTGGGGCCCCGCCGGCCTGCTTGCCAGACGGCCTTTCGCGGTGGCGGCGCGCAATTTATACGAACAATTGCGTTTGGGCATCGGGCCGGAATTCGCGGCAATTGAAGCGCGGTGCGCGCAGGCATGCGCGGATGATCTGGCGCGAGCCGCCGCCCACGGCGAATATGAACGGATCGGCGACTTTTGCGCGAAAAGCGCTGGACAATTCCGGCAACTGATATTGGCCGCTTTCGATGATGCGGAAACCCGCCAAATTGTTTCCCCCGCCTGACGGCATATGCAAAAAGATTCTCCCGAAGCGCTTGCCGAACAGGCCCCTTACGCAACCTGAAGGCCAGCCATCCGGAAATCGACGATATTCGCGCGTGGCGGCTCCGGAAACGCCGTAAGATTCGCCGCTTCATCTTTCTTCAAGCAAATTTCCGCCATGCCTGTTGCCGACATCGAATCCCTCGACCACGAAGGCCGGGGGATCGCCCGCGCCGCGGGCAAGACCGTCTTCATCGAAGGCGCGCTGCCGGGCGAGACAGTCGAATACGAAATCCTGCGCGGCAAACCGAACTACGATCTGGCCCGCGCCCTGCGCATCATCCACGCCAGCGCGCAGCGCACAGAACCGCGCTGTCCGCATTTCGGCCTGTGCGGCGGCTGTTCCCTCCAGCACCTCGAGCCATCGGCGCAGACGGCGGTCAAACAGCGCGTGATGGAAGACGCCTTCCTCCGCATCGCCAGACTCAAACCCGGCATCATCCATCCAGCGATTACCGGCCCCGTCTGGGGCTACCGTTACCGCGCCCGCCTTGGCGCGAGGCGGGCGCCGGGCCGGCCCGGAATGCTGATCGGCTTTCACGAAAAACGTTCGAGCTATATCGCCGATCTTGGCGTCTGCCCCGTACTGCCGCCGGAGCTGTCGGCAATGCTGCCGGCGCTGCACGAACTGGCGGCGGGATTGTCGATCGCCGAACGCGTGCCGCAAATCGAAATAGCGGTGGGCGAATCTCCGGCGGGCGGGCTGGAAACCATACTCGTCTTCCGCCACCTCTTGCCCTTTTCCAGCGCCGACCTCGCGCGCCTCGCGGCTTTCGGCCAAACCTGGCGCATGAACATCTGGCGGCAGCCGGGGCAGCCCGAAAGCGCCCGGCCCCTGGACGACGATGCGCGCGCGGCAACAGCGGCGCTTGCCTACTCCCTGCCCGAATTCGCCCTGCGCCTCGCATTTCGCCCGACCGATTTCACCCAAGTCAACATCCACGCCAACCGGCTACTGATCCGCCGCGCCATACAACTGCTCGACCCACGGCCCGGCGAACGCATCGCCGATCTCTTCTGCGGCTTGGGCAACTTCACCCTGCCCATTGCGCGGCGCGGCGCGTTCGCCCTCGGCGTGGAAGGCATCGACGCCCTCGTGGCGCGCGCGACCGCCAATGCCCGCGCCAACGGACTGGAAACGCGCACCGTCTTCCACGCCGCCAACCTTTTCGACACCAGCGAAGACAGCCTCGCCGCCCTCGGCCCCCTCGACAAACTATTGCTCGACCCGCCGCGCGAAGGCGCGATTGCCGTGGTCAAGGCGCTCTCCCCCCGCCAGCCTCCGGCGCGCATCGTCTACGTCTCATGCAACCCGGCCACACTCGCCCGCGACGCCGCCGTACTGGTGCGCGAAAAAGGCTACACCCTGCGCGGCGCGGGCATCGCCAACATGTTCCCGCACACCTCGCACGTGGAAACAATCGCACTGTTCGAGCGCCCCTGAACCGGCGGGGA
>JAIRLA010000306.1 GCA_031259795.1 Azoarcus sp. | reverse complement strand
GCGTCCGCCGGCAAGGTGGCGGCGAAGGTTTCGATGTGCGCTTGCGCCGCTTCCGAGAGGGCGCGCGCGGGCGGCGGGCGCGGCGCGGGCGCGCTGTTCGGTAGCTCGATCTTGATCCTGATGCGTTGCAGGGGATGACCGGCGCGGGCGAAATGCTCCAGCAGGGTCGGGATCGTTTGTTTGAGCCGCACCGCGATGGCGCTGCCGCGCACGTTGACAACCAGGGTGTCGTCCTTCAGGTTGGCGACGCGGCAGGCGTGCGCGTATTGCGCGGGCAGCCCCGCCGCGAGCACGCGTTGCAGGCGTTGCAGGCGGGCGGCGTGATCCACGAGCCGGGCGAGCGGCGTGTCGCGGTCGAGATAGCGGTGCAGAAGCGTGCTCATCGAATTACGTGCTCCGGTGGATTGCGTCCGCCATGATAGACTGCCTGTTTTTCCGCGTCGGTTTCGATTCTATCCATGCTCTCCGGCCTCCTCAAGAAAGTATTTGGTTCGCGTAACGATCGTCTTGTACGTCAATACTCCCGCGCCGTTGCGCACATCAACGACCTAGAACCCTCCATCGCGGCGCTCTCCGACGAGGCGCTCGCTGGCAAGACCGCCGAATTCCGGCTGCGGCTCGAACAGGGCGCGGAACTCGACGCGCTGCTGCCGGAAGCTTTCGCCGTGGTGCGCGAGGCGGGCAAACGGACGCTGGGCATGCGCCATTTCGATGTCCAGTTGATCGGCGGCATGGTGCTGCACAATGGCAAGATCGCCGAAATGCGCACCGGCGAAGGCAAGACGCTGGTGGCGACGCTGGCGGCTTATCTCAATGCCTTGCCCGGCAAGGGGGTGCACATCGTCACCGTCAATGATTATCTTGCCAGCCGCGACGCCGAATGGATGGGGCAAATCTACGGATTCCTCGGCCTCTCCACGGGGTGCAATCTGTCGCGCATGGAGCACGCCGGCAAACAGGCGGCCTATGCGGCGGATATTACCTACGGCACCAACAACGAATTCGGCTTCGATTACCTGCGCGACAACATGGTGTATTCCGCCGCCGACCGGGTGCAGCGTCCGCTGACCTACGCCATCGTCGACGAGGTGGACTCCATCCTCATCGACGAGGCGCGCACGCCGCTCATCATTTCCGGCCAGGCGGAGGATCATACCGAGCTTTACCTGAAGATGAACGAAATCGCCCCGCTCCTGAAACGCCAGGAGGGCGAGGGCGACAATGTGACCAAGCCCGGCGATTACACCGTCGACCTCAAGGCGCACCAGGTGTTGCTCACCGAACAGGGGCACGAAACCGCCGAACAGCTCATGGCGCGGATGGGGTTGCTCTCCGAGGGCGCGGGGCTGTACGACCCCGGCAACATCCTGCTCATGCATCATCTGTACGCCGCCCTGCGCGCCCATGCCCTCTACCACAAGGATCAGCATTATGTGGTGCAGAACGACGAAGTCATCATCGTCGACGAATTCACTGGCCGCCTGATGGCGGGGCGGCGCTGGTCGGAGGGCTTGCACCAGGCGGTCGAGGCCAAGGAAGGCGTGCGGGTGCAGTCCGAAAACCAGACGCTGGCCTCGATCACGTTCCAGAATTATTTCCGCATGTACGGCAAGCTCGCCGGCATGACCGGCACCGCCGATACCGAAGCCTACGAGTTCCACTCGATCTACGGGCTGGAAACCGTGGTGATCCCGACCAACCGCCCATCGAAGCGCGCGGACGCCAACGACAAGGTGTACCGCACCGCCGCCGAGAAATGGCGGGCGGTGATCGCCGACATCCGCGACTGCATCCAGCGCGGCCAGCCGGTGCTGGTGGGCACGACCTCCATCGAGAACAATGAATACCTCTCCGGGCTGCTGAAGCAGGAGGGCGTCCGGCACGAGGTGCTCAACGCCAAGCAGCACGACCGCGAAGCCGAGATCATCACGCAGGCGGGCCTGCCCGGACAGGTGACGATCGCCACCAACATGGCCGGGCGCGGCACCGACATCGTGCTCGGCGGCAATATCGACAAGAAACTGGCGGCGGCGCGCGGCGACGAAAAACTCTCCGAAGCCGAAAAGGAAGCGGCCCTCGCCGCCCTGCATGCCGACTGGCAGGTCGTGCACGACCAGGTCGTCGCGGCGGGCGGGCTGCACATCATCGGCACCGAGCGCCACGAATCGCGCCGCATCGACAATCAGTTGCGCGGGCGCTCCGGACGGCAGGGCGATCCGGGATCGAGCCGCTTTTATCTTTCGCTGGAAGATCCGCTGCTGAAGATTTTCGCGGGCGAACGCCTGAACGCCATCATGGTGCGGCTGAAGATGCCCGAGGACGAGGCCATCGAGCACGGCATGGTGACGCGCTCGCTCGAATCGGCGCAGCGCAAGGTCGAGCAGCGCAATTTCGACATCCGCAAGCAATTGCTCGAATACGACGACGTCGCCAACGACCAGCGCAAAGTCATCTACAAGAACCGCAACGAGTTGCTGGAGAACGACGACATCACCGACACCGTGCGCGGCATGCGCCGCGAGGTGCTGGGTACGGTCTTCCGCCTGTACGTGCCGAAAGAAAGCGTCGAGGAGCAATGGGACATCCCCGCGCTCGAACGGGCGCTGGCCGCCGATTTCCTGCTGCCGCTGCCGGTCGGGGAGTGGATCAAGAGCGATTCCAGCCTCGACGACGACGCCATCCTCGAACGCATCATCGAAGCCGCCGAAGCCGCCTACGCGCAGAAGATCGCCGTGGTCGATCCCCCGCTCTGGCGCCAGTTCGAGCGCAACATCACGCTCCAGAATCTCGACAACCTCTGGCGCGAACACCTGGCCGCGCTCGACCTGCTGCGCCAGGGCATCCACCTGCGCAGCTACGCGCAGAAAAATCCCAAGCAGGAGTACAAGCGCGAGGCGTTCCAACTCTTCGGCGGCATGGTCGACGCCTGGAGCCACGAAACGACCCGCATCCTGCTCACCGTGCAGATTCGCACCGAGGCGGCGGAAGAACAACTCGCCGCCGCCGAAGCGCCGCCGCCCGGAGCCGAGAATATCCGCTACCAGCACGCGGATTATGACGAAGCCCTCGCCAGCGACACAAAAAGGCCCCCCTCGCCTGCGGTCGCGGGCCCGAAGATCGGGCGCAACGATCCTTGCCCCTGCGGTTCGGGCAAGAAATACAAGCATTGCCATGGCCGGCTGAATTGAAAGCCGGGGCGGTTTCCGCCCGCGAAAATCATGTATCCGCCGCATGCGGCGAATCCAGCTTTCCGGAACGCTATGGCACAAGCCGGAAAGCCGTCTTTGATCAGCGGCGCTGCGCGCCGGATGGAACGAACTGGATTGCCACGGGCCTGCGGCCCTCGCAATGACGAGATGAGGATGGCCCCCGCAATGACGAGATGGGGGTGGCCCTCGCAATGACGAGATGGGGGTGGCCCTCGCAATGACGAGATGGGGGTGGCCCTCGCAATGGCGAGGCGGGGAGATTGCCGCGGCGCTGCGCGCTTCGCAATGACAAGTTCCAAAAAATCCCCTCCTCGTTCAATCAGCGCTTCCCCAGGCAGGAATATCGTCCCGATCACACCACGACAGGCTCGATTTCCAGTTCGATGCCGAATCGCGCCCATACGTCGTTCTGGATGCGCGCGGCCAGC
>JAIRLA010000035.1 GCA_031259795.1 Azoarcus sp. | reverse complement strand
CGCGCAGCGCGGAGGTACAACCGCGCAGCGCGGAGGTACAAACGCGCACCGCGGAGGCGCCTCTGAGCCGCGCGGGGGCGCCTCTGCGCTGCGCGGGGGCGCCTCTGCGCTGCGCGGGGGCGCCTCTGCGCTGCGCGGGGGCGCCCCCGCGGCGCTTGCGTGGCGTTCGCGCGGGGCGGCGTCGATTCGCCGCCAAGGGATGGATACAACAAAACGGCAAGCAATAATGATTCCCCTCTTACAAAAAAGAACTTTTCACATTACCATTCGAGACGCTTTCGCAAAACGTTCCATCCACAAGCAACTCTGGAGCAAGCCTGAAATGACCAAGTCCTCATTCCCGCCGGTGGCGGCCCCCGGAAAATCCGCCGCCTCCCCGGTCGCGCCCTTCTCCCTTTCCCCGCTGTGCCGCCATCTGCGCTGGGCCTTCCTCGGCATGGCGGCGGCCCTGCCCGCCGTCGCGCAGGAAAGCAACAAGGAACCCGAGACCGTCCTCCAGGAAATCCGCGTCCTCGGCACGGCGGAAGAAGAACTCAAACAAGCGCCGGGCGTCTCGACCATCACCGCCGAAGACATCGAAAAGCGCCCGCCCGCCAACGACCTCTCCGACATCATCCGCCGCATGCCCGGCGTCAACCTCACCGGCAACGCCGCCACCGGCGCGCGCGGCAACAACCGCCAGATCGACCTGCGCGGCATGGGGCCGGAAAACACCCTCCTCCTCATCGACGGCAAGCCCGTCACCTCGCGCAACTCCGTGCGCTATAGCCGCAACGGCGAGCGCGACACGCGCGGCGACAGCAACTGGGTGCCGGTCGAAGCGGTCGAGCGCATCGAAGTCATCCGCGGCCCGGCGGCGGCGCGCTACGGCAACGGCGCGGCCGGCGGCGTGGTCAACATCATCACCAAGGGCATACCGAAAAAGCTCTCCGGCTCTGTCGCGGTTTACGCCAACCTTCCCGAGGACGCCGACGAGGGTGATTCCCGCCGCATCAATTTCAACGTCGCCGGTCCCCTCGGCGACCAGTTCAGCTTCCGCCTCTACGGCAATTACAACAAGACCGACGCCGACTCGCCGGACATCAACGTCGACGAGACCGCCCCCGGCGCGAGCACGGCGGCGGGCCGCGAAGGCGTGAAGAACACCGACGCCCGCGCGCTCCTGCGCTGGCAGCCGAACCAGGACCAGACGGTCGACCTCGAATATGGCTACTCGCGCCAGGGCAACATCTACACGGGCGACATCAACGTCGGCGCGAGCGCCACCGATCCGGGCACGGCCACCGGCACTAACCCGGCCTCCTTCCTCGGCGAAGAAACCAACACCATGACCCGGCAGACCTACGCCATCTCGCACAGGGGAAAATATTCCTTCGGCAAATCCAGCGCCTATTTCCAGTACGAGAACACCAAAAACAAACGCCTGGGCGAAGGCGCGGCGGGCGGCGGCGAAGGCAATATCCAGAGCGCCGAGAAATTCACCAGCGAACTGGAGGGCTACACCCTGAACGGCCAGCTCGACATCCCCTTCAAGCTCGGCGTCCAGCAAGTGCTGACCGCCGGCGTCGAATGGAACCACCAGAAGCTGAACGATCCGCGCTCCGTCCAGGCCGGCGTTCCCGGCGGCATCAGTTACCCCGGCATCGTCCCCGCCGAGGAACGCTCGACCGACATCGACGCCAGCATCATCTCCGCCTTCGTCGAAGACAACATCGAAATCACGCAGAATGTCATCCTCACTCCCGGCGTGCGTTTCGACCAGCACAGTGAATTCGGCAACAACTGGAGTCCGGCGCTCAACGCTTCCTGGATGATTACCCAGGCCATCACCCTGAAAGGCGGCATCGCCCGCGCCTTCAAGGCTCCCAATCTGTACCAGATGAACCCCAACTATCTGTACAACACCATGGGCAACGGCTGCCCGATAGGCATGACCGGCCCCTGCTACGTGCTCGGCAACGAAAACCTCGACCCGGAAATCAGCGTCAACAAGGAAATCGGCATCAACTACACCTGGAACGGCTGGAACGCGGGGCTGACCTATTTCCACAACAAGTACGACAACAAGATCACCTCGGGCATGACCGATCTGAACTTCAGCAGCAGCGGCGTTTCAGGCACCATCCTGCAATGGGAAAACGCCACCGACGCGGTGCTCGCCGGCTACGAAGGCAACCTGCTGATCCCCCTCGCGCGCAACGTGAACTGGATCAACAATGTTACCTACATGAGCCGCAACAAGGACCAGAACGGCCAGCCGCTGTCCATCATCCCGAAATACACGGTCAACACCACGCTCGACTGGCAGGCAACCGAAAAGCTCTCCTTCGTGCTCGCCGGCACCTTCTACGGCAAGCAAAAGCCGCGCACCACCGCAGCCAGCACTAGCGCGGTCGCCACCGGCGCGGCGCTCGAAACCCGGCCCGCCTACAACCTGTGGGGCATCAGCGCGGGCTACGCCTTCGACCGCACTTGGCACGCGCGCGTCGGCATCAGCAATATCTTCGACAAGCGTCTGTACCGGGAAGGCAACGGCAGTTCGGCAGGCGCCAACACCTACAACGAACCCGGGCGCGCCTACTACGTGAGGCTGACGGCCTCGTTCTGACGTCAAAAGTCAGGGCCGGGGATCCGAGGGCGGGCGCCGGGGATCGGGAAGCGGAGCCGATCCAGCGGCGCGGCGCGCCGGATGGAACGCACTGGATTGCCACGTCGATGCGCGCCTCGCAATGACGAGTTCTCCCAATGGACTTCCCTCCCCCGCTTGGCGGGCGAGAGGGTGGCCGAAGGCCGGGAGAGGGTTTCCAACCATCCGGCGCGCAGCGCCGCTGACTA
>JAIRLA010000283.1 GCA_031259795.1 Azoarcus sp. | reverse complement strand
ATGTTGCTTCCTTCTTTACTTGCCAGCAGGATAAATTCTGCTCTCTTTTCAGGCACGGTGTTTTCCCTCCAGGGCATTTCTTTCCCTCCATTACCGAAAGGGAAAGTGTTACCCATGTCCCGGCACACCTGTTACCCATGTCTCCGGTCTGTACACCCGCCGAGCGGGGGAGGGGAATCCATCGGAAGAACTCGTCATTGCGAGGGCCGCAAGCCCGTGGCAATCCAGTTCGTTCTATTCGGCGCGAGAGCGCCGCTGGATAAAAAGGGGGACGAAGGAAGGAGCCGCTGTCCACTCCCCGCCACAAAGAAAACAGCGGCGCGACGCGCCGTGGCAATCCATGCAGCGGTTCAAGGCGAACCTGTTGGAATAGGTTCTTGCGGATCCGCGGAAAAAAATCATCGCACCACCGGAACGGCTGGTGAAATATCGTGGTGTAATCGCTATCCGCCTCAACCCTTGGAGGAATCGTGTTGCCGAACTGTCCGTCTTCATGCGCGCTTGCTGGAAAACTCCGGATATCCGCCGTGCGCCTGTCCCTGATCGCAGTGTTCCTCATGGGCGCGGCGGCGCGCGCGCGCGCCGCTTGCAACGATATCGCGCGCCGTTTCGGGAAAGATTCCCGCATCCGTTCCAGCCAGCGCCCGGGAAATCCGCATGAATCCAGCCGGGACTTTCGGGAACGCACCGACTGGCCGGGAAAATTCGGCGCCGCGCCGGGGCGGAATTGAATATGGAATCCCCCATATCCGGCGCGCAGCCCATCGCGGCATCCCGTTCCTTGCCGCGCGCGCTCGCTTTCTGGTACCTCAACGCCCGTCCCAAGTCCCTGCCGCAAAGCCTCCTTCCCGCGCTTCTCGCGGTGTGTTTCGCCGCGCGGACAGAAGGGTTTTCCATGACGCTTGCCTTGCTGGCGGCGCTGGGGGTGGCCTGCGGGCACTTGGCGGCCAATCTGTTCGATGATTATTTCGATTACCTCAACCGCAAGACCGATTACCGCGACCATTTGCGCCACGAAGGCTTCCGGGCCAGGATCGGCAAATGTCTGTACCTGACTTCCGGCCAGGCCACGCTTTTGCAATTGCGCCGGGTCGCGCTGGGCCTCGCCCTTTTCGCGCTTTTCCTGGGCGGGGTGATTTTCCATTTCCGCGGGATGGCCATCCTCGGTTTCGCCGGCGCGGCGGCGATCCTTTCCCTTTTCTATTCCGGGCCGCCCCTGCGCCTCAGTTACCGGGGGCTGGGCGAAATCGTGATCGGCATCCTGTTCGGCCCCATGAACATGCTTGGCGTGTATTACGCGGCTTCCGGCGAATTCAGCGCCCCGCTCGCACTGCTTTCCCTTCCGGTCGGATTGCTGGTGATGAATATCGTCTACGTGCATTCCATCATGGATTTCGCGCCCGACAAGAAAGTGGGCAAGCAAACGCTCGCCGTGCTGCTCGACAATACCACGGCCATGCTGGCGGTTCTCTTTTTCATCCTCTTTTTCCCCTATGCCGTCATCGTTTACGGCATCTGGCATGGCGATCTTCCTGCCGCCTATTGGGTCTGGATGCTCACGCTGCCGATGGCCGCCGCGCTTTTCCACATGATGCTCGCCTACATCCGCCAGCCGGAGCGCAAATTTTCCCGCCGTTTCTGGATGGGGCCGATGTCCGCCTGGCGCCGGGTGGAAGCCCTCGGCATCGACTGGTTCCTGATCCGCTGGTTCCTGGCGCGCAATCTCCTGGCCGCGCTCTGCCTCATCAGCATGATCGTGAGTTTCATTGCGCCATGAAACCGCTTTTCTATTTGCCGCTCTGGTTTTTCAAGACCCGCGTCCTGGGAAAAAAAATTCCCCTGCAATCGGTCGTATTCATTTCCGACAAATGCAATCTGAAATGCCGGCATTGCACGCTCTACGCCAAACAGGACGCGATCGTCAAACCACTGGCGGCGGTGCGGGAAGATCTTCTCCATTGCTACCGGCAGGGTTCGCGCTTTGTCGATTTCGAAGGCGGCGAGCCGACTCTGTGGCGCGATGGCGAACACGGCCTGAACAGCCTGATTCGCTTGGCGAAAGAGATCGGTTTTTATTCGGTCACGGTCACCACCAACGCGACCCGGCCTTTTCCCGGATTGGAAGCCGATTCCATCTGGGTCAGCATGGATGGCGTCGGCCCAAGCCACGACGCCATTCGCGGCGCGGGCACTTTCGCCCGCCTGGTAGAGAACATCGAAACCTGCGGCCACTCTCGCGTCAGCGTCAATATGGTGGTCAACCGCCTGAATCATATGGCGCTCGATGAAAGTATCGAATTCGCCAAGGCGCACCCCAATATCGAATCCATCGCCATCAACCTGCATACTCCCTTTGCCGGCACGGAAGAACTGGAACTCGCGGAAGAGACGCGCCGCGCCGTATTGGACAAAGTGATCGCCTACAAGAAGCAGGGCTATCCCATCATGAATTCGGTCGCCGGATTGAAACGAATGCGGCGGCGCGATTTCAGGAAATACTGCTGGATGGCGAATTTCGTGATGGCCGACGGCCGCCGCCTTGCCGAATGCAATGGTAAATTGGAAGGATTGTGCGAGCGCTGCGGCTTTTGCATGGCGGGCGAAATGGCCAGCGTCATGAGTCTTGCGCCGGATACCCTGTTCGCGGGGCTGAAATTGCGGGTGACGGGGTAGAAGCGCGAGAAATCAAGGGCGGGCGGGCGAACGCGCTCGCCGCCATGAACCGCCCCGCGGGGCGGAATTTCACACCGGAGCGGATTTTGCGATGAATACCGATAGACAGTACGACGCCACGATCCTGATAGGCCGTTTCCAGCCATTTCACAATGGTCATGCCGCGCTGCTCGAAAAAGCGCTGGAAATCGGCGGACGGGCGCTGGTGGCGCTTGGCTCCTCGTTCCGGTCGCGGGACGCCAGGAATCCCTTCACCTGGGAAGAACGCGCCGCGATGATCCGCGCCAACCTGGGGGAAGCCGAAGCGCGGCGCGTGACCTTCATCCCCGTCCGCGACTATTACGACGACCGGCGCTGGGCGGCGGCGGTGGAGGAAGGCGCGCGCATGGCGCTGGAACAGGCGGGGCTGGCCGCGCCGCGCGTCGCGCTGGTCGGTTTCCACAAGGACGCCTCCAGCGACTACCTGGGTCTTTTCCCGCATTGGCCATTCGTCGAGCTCGAACGGCAGGGAAATATCGACGCGACCGCGATCCGCCGGATGTATTTCGGGGACGCCGGAGCGCAGACCACGCCCGCCGCCTGGCAGAGCCTCGTGCCGCCGGCAACCGTCCGCTACCTCGAAGACTGGTCGGCGCTCCCCGTCTTTTCCGCCATGCGCGAGGAGCACCGGGCGGTCGCGGCATATCGGCAAAAGTGGGGCACAGGCCCGTTCGTCACGCTGGACGCGGTGGTGACGGCGGCCGGACATGTCCTGCTGATACGGCGCAAACGCGCGCCGGGAAAAGGGCTGTGGGCGTTGCCCGGCGGTTTCCTGGAAGGGCGGGAGCGTCTGCTCCAAGGGGCGCTCCGGGAATTGAAGGAAGAAACCGGCCTCGATCTCGCGGCGGCCACTTCCGGAGGCGCGCCGCGCGCGGTGGCCGTTTTCGATCATCCCGACCGCAGCGCGCGCGGACGCATCATCACGCATGCGCACTGGTTCGATCTGCCGCTCGCCACGCCGCCCGCTGTCGCGGGGGCGGACGACGCCGCCGAAGCGCGCTGGTTTCCCGTCGCCGGGCTGCCGGACATGGAAGCGGAGCTTTTCGAGGATCATTTCCCGATTCTCGGGTACTTTCTCGCGCCATCCTCTCCCCCCTGAAGACGGGTACGACCACAGCCGCCCCAAACATCATTCTTTCGACATGCTTTCCCGGAGAAAGGGAAAATGGTCCGGGAAGCGAGGAGCGGGAAAAGGAGCGGGGCGCTTGTCCACTTTCCAGCGCAGAAAAATCAGCGGCGCTGCGCGCCAATTGGAAGAAACTGGATCGCCGCGTCGATTCGCTCCTCGCAATGACGCCCCCCCCCTCGTCATTGCGAGGGCCGCAGGCCCGTGGCAATCCGGCTGAGAGTCAGCAGCACCTTGGCGCGGACGAGACTGCGGCTTGCCATTTTTTCATAATGGGAAGCGCCACTTTCCTTGAAAATCGCCAGCGCCTCGCGATAGGCGGCAACTGCTTCTTCGAGACGCGCCGTGCCGTTTTCACGTGCGCCCAATATTTGCAAGGCACCCCCGAGGTTGTTCTGGGTCATCGCCCAGGCGAGCGGGACGCGTTCGCGGGTTCTTTCCTTCAACGCCTCGCGACAGGCGTCGACCGCCTCTTCGAGACGCGCCGTGCCGCTTTCACGTTTGCCCAAGGTGCCCAAGACAACCCCGAGGTTGTTCTGGGTCGTCGCCCAATCGAGCGGGACGCGTTCGCGGGTGTTTTCCTTCAACGCCTCGCGATAGGCGGCGACCGCCTCTTCGAGACGCGCCGTGCCGCTTTCACGTGCGCCCAATGTTTGTAAGGCACCCCCGAGGTTGTTCTGGGTCATC
The DNA here is from genome assembly GCA_031259795.1 of Azoarcus sp. GTDB lineage: Bacteria > Pseudomonadota > Gammaproteobacteria > Burkholderiales > Rhodocyclaceae > WRNU01. Next base: position 457 of record JAIRLA010000283.1, on the reverse strand, counting down.
GCCCAATCGAGCGGGACGCGCTCGCGGGTTCTTTCCTGCAACGCCTCGCGATAGGCGGCGACCGCTTCTTCGAGACGCGCCGTGCCGCTTTCGCGTTCGCCCAACTTGCTCAAGGCAACCCCGAGGTTGTTCTGGGTCGTCGCCCAATTGAGCGGGACGCGCTCGCGAGTGTATTCCTTCAACGCCTCGCGATAGGCGGCGACCGCCTCTTCGAGACGCGCCGTGCCGCTTTCACGTTCGCCCAATGTTCGCAAGGCATTCCCGAGGTTGTTCTGGGTCATCGCCCAATCGAGCGGGACGCGCTCGCGGGTGTATTCCTTCAACGCCTCGCGATAGGCGGCGACCGCCTCTTCGAGACGCGCCGTGCCGCTTTCACGTGCGCCCAATGCACGCAAGGGAGCCCCGAGGTTGTTCTGGGTCATCGCCCAATCGAGCGGGACGCGCTCGCGGGTGTATT
>JAIRLA010000272.1 GCA_031259795.1 Azoarcus sp. | reverse complement strand
CCGTCCGGCCCGCCGTGCCGAATTTTTCGAGCAGCGCCAGCCGCTTCATCAACGCCTTGTAGCGCGCGCGATCCTGCACCTGTAATGCGTCCAGAAACATGTGCCAGCCTTCGTGCCTGAGCTTCGCGCCCGCATCGCCCCGCCGGATGTAGGCCGCGACCAGATGAAGCGTCTTCGTCTTCGGATCGTAGAGTCCGGAGACCTTCCGCCGCGACCGCGACACCGCGCTCGCCAGCCCGTCGGGCAGGGATTCGGGCGAGGCGTGGATGACGATCTTGCCATTCTCGATCAGGCGCGCCGCCGCCCGCGCGCCAATGGCCTTTTCCACGGCGGCGCGCACGCTCTCCACCGTTTCAGGGTCACTCACGGGATCGGCGAAGGAATACAGTTCCACGCCTTTACCCGTTTCCCGCGTCTTCAGTGCGCCGAAAAGCCGGTCGAAGGCTTGCGCCACGGGCGCGAGTTCTTCCGTCTTGTGGTAGGGGTAGGTTTTGTCCGCGTCTTCGCGTTTTTCCTGATATTGCTCGAATGACAGTACATTCGCCAGAAAGTCGTTCGTGTAACCGTTCGCTTCCATCCGTTCGATGACGTACTGCTCGAAGGATCGCGCGCCCAGTTCGGTCGGCCTGCCCCAATACGAAGGCAGGCCTTTCAACCGCTTGCGCATGGGCGAGGCTTCGAGCGCCTTCACCAGCGCGGCGAACGCTTCGTTTAAAAAGGGGGAGGAAGGAAGGGAACGCCCGGCCACTTCCCAGCGCTGATTGAAGAGGGGGAGTGGAAGGAATGGGGCGCTTGTTCATTCTCCACCGCAAAAAAATCAGCGGCGCTGCGCGCCGCTGGATGATCCACACCAAGTCAATTTGCTATAAACAAAGACTTCGAGCGAGTATAAGCTCCGCCTGCCCGACCGAATTTCCACGACCAATACCAATCGAATTGCGCCACATGCCGGTCAAAAGACTTTTCGCCGCCGCCCTGATCCTGCTGCCGATGTTTGCCTGCGCGCCCGCGCGCGCCGAAACCGGGGTCGCCGCCACCGACACCACCGGGCGCGCCATCGAACTGGCGCGTCCCGCCGCGCGCATCGTCAGCCTTGCGCCCCACCTCACCGAACAGCTTTTCGCCGCCGGCGCGGGCGGGCGCATCGTGGGCGCGGTGGAGTTCAGCGACTATCCTCCCGCGGCCCGCGCCCTGCCGCGCGTCGGCAGTTTCACCGGCTTCGATGCGGAAGCGGTCGCCGCGCTCAAGCCCGATCTCGTGGCGGCATGGCAAAGCGGCAACCGTCCCGGACAACTCGAACGGCTCGCCGCGCTGGGCGTGCCGGTCTATGTCGATGAACCGCGCGCCCTGGAAGACATCGCCCGTGGTCTGGAGGCCCTCGGCGCGCTGGCCGGCAGCGCCGATGTCGCGCGGGAAGCGGCGCGCGCGTTCCGCGCCCGGCTGGCGGAATTGCGCCAGCGTTACGCGGCGCGGCCCCGCGTGCGCACGTTCTATCAGGTGTGGAACCAGCCGCTCCTGACGGTCAACGGCCAGCATCCGATCAGCGCGGTCATCCGCTTGTGCGGCGGCGAAAACGTCTTTGGCGCGCTTGCGCCGCTCACGCCCGCGGTTTCAACCGAAGCCGTGCTCGCCGCCAACCCCGAGGTCATCGTCGCCAGTGGCATGGACGAGGCGCGCCCGCAGTGGCTGGAAGAATGGCGGCGCTGGCCGGGCCTCGCGGCCACGGCGGCGGACAATCTGTTTTTCATCCCGCCCGACATCATCCAGCGCCACACCCCCAGACTGCTCGACGGCGCGGCCCGCATGTGTGAACAATTGGAGCAAGCCCGCGCTCGCCGCGCCGCCATGACCGGCCAATCGAGAAACCCCGATCCCTGATCCCCGTCTCCTGATGTTACCCTTGCGCGGAAGTCCGGTTGGCGCTGCCGCATCCGGGCCATGTTTCTTCATCCGCCGCCGATCGCATACCGTGAATCCGAATCTCGCCCGCCTCCAGCCTTACCCTTTCGAGAAATTGCGCCGCCTGTTCGATGGCATCGTCGCGCCCGCGGATCTCGAACCGATCCTGCTTTCGATCGGCGAGCCGCGCCACGTCACGCCCCGCTTCATCGGCGAGACGCTGGCCGCGCACCTCGATGGCTTGTCTTCCTATCCCGCCACGCTGGGCAGTCTGGAATTGCGCGAATCCATCGCCACTTGGTTGTCGTGGCGCCATGGCTTGCCCCAGCTCGATGTCAACAAGCAGATCATCCCGGTCAACGGCACGCGCGAGGCGCTTTTCGCCATTGCGCAGTGCGTGATCGACAGCCGCCGCCCCAATGCCAAGGTGCTGTGCCCCAATCCGTTTTACCAAATCTACGAAGGCGCGGCGCTGTTGGCGGGCGCGACGCCGGTTTTCGTGAATAACTTGCCGGAAGACGGGTTCCGCTCGAACTACGACGCGCTCCCGCCCGCCGCGCTCGCCGATACGCAGCTCGTCTACGTATGTTCACCGGGCAATCCGAGCGGGCGCGTGCTGCGGCTGGAAGAATGGAAACGCTTGTTCGATTTGTCCGACCAGTACGGTTTCGTCATCGCTTCGGACGAATGCTACGGCGAGATTTATTTCGACGACGACGCCCCGCCGTCCGGCGCGCTCGCCGCGGCCCACAGGCTCGGGCGGTTCGATTACCGCAATATCGTCATGTTCACCAGTCTTTCCAAGCGCTCGAACGTGCCGGGGCTGCGCTCGGGGTTCGTCGCGGGCGACGCGCACATCCTGAAAGATTTCCTGCTCTATCGCACTTACCAGGGCTGCCAGATGAATCCGGCGGTGCAGGCGGCTTCGACAGTGGCCTGGGGCAACGAAACGCATGTGGCCGAGAACCGGCGGCTGTACCGCGAGAAATTCGCGGATGTCCTGCCGATCCTCGCGTCCTGCCTCGATGTCGGCCGCCCCGAGGCCGGGTTTTATCTGTGGGCGCGCACGCCGCTGTCCGATACCGAATTCGCCCGCCGTTTGCAGGCTGAATACAATGTGACGGTGCTGCCCGGCAGCTTTCTCGCCCGCGAGGCGGACGGCGTCAACCCCGGCGCGGGTTTCGTGCGCATCGCGCTCGTGGCGACCTGCGATGAATGTGTCGAGGCCGCCGAACGTATCGCCGCCTTCTGCCGGAAGCTTTCGTCGTAAGGCTTTTCGTCCATTCCATTTTGTTTCGCTCCATTCCGTTTCATTTTTCACCCCGCTTCTCCCGCTTCTTTTCTCACAGGAACACTCATGCAAGAACTCCAGAAAATCATTGATGACGCTTTCGACAACCGCGCCAGCCTGTCTCCCGCCACCGCGCCCGCCGCGGTGCGCGACGCGGTCGAGGCGGTGATCGCCGGGCTGGACTCCGGTGCCCTGCGCGTGGCCGGGAAAAAGGACGGGCAGTGGACGGTCAACCAGTGGATCAAGAAAGCGGTGCTGATCTCTTTCCGCCTGCGGGACAACGAAGTCTCCGGCGCGGGCGGTCTCAATTTCTTCGACAAGGTGCCCGCCAAGTTCGGCGATTACACTCCGGAGCAATTCCGCGCCGGGGGCTTTCGCGTCGTACCGCCGGCGGTGGCGCGGCGGGGCAGTTTCATCGCTCCGAACGTGGTGCTGATGCCTTCCTATGTCAATATCGGCGCGCGCATCGAGGAAGGCACGATGGTCGATACCTGGGCGACCGTCGGCTCTTGCGCCCAGATCGGCAAGAATGTGCACCTTTCGGGCGGCGTGGGCATCGGCGGCGTGCTCGAACCCGTCCAGGCCGGGCCGGTGATCGTCGAGGACAACGTCTTCATCGGCGCGCGCTCCGAAGTGGTCGAAGGCGTCATCATCGAAGAAAACGCGGTATTGTCGATGGGCGTCTATATCGGACAGAGCACCAAAATCTACGACCGTGAAAGCGGTCAGGTTCTCTACGGCAGAGTCCCCGCCGGATCGGTAGTAGTACCGGGCAGCTTGCCCGCCGCCGACGGAAAATACAGTCTGTACTGCGCTGTCATTGTCAAGCGCGTCGATGCCCGGACGCGCGCCAAAACCTCGATCAACGAGCTGCTGCGCACATAGACAAAGCCTTCCCCTCCCGATCCCCGTATATCCGGAAACCGCCGCCATGGTCTTTGAAAAATTGTTCACCCTCATGGCCGAAAAGCAGGCCTCGGATATTTTCGTGACCGCCGGCGCGCCGATCCACATCAAGATCCAGGGCGTCTCTCTCCCGATCAACCAGCAGATCATGGAGCCGCCCATGATCCAGAAAATGATCTACGAGATGATGACGCCCGAGCAGGTCAGGACGTTCGAGCACGAACGCGAGATCAATCTCTCCTTCGGGCGGCAGGACCTGGGCAATTTCCGCATCAACGTGTTCTGGCAGCGCAATTCGGTAGCGGTCGTGGTGCGTTTCATCCAGAGCGCCATCCCCACCATCGACACGCTGGGGCTGCCGCTGATCCTCAACGAGCTGGTACTGGAAAAACGCGGCCTGGTGCTGGTCGTGGGCGCGACCGGCTCGGGCAAATCGACCTCGCTGGCGGCGATGATCGACCATCGCCTGCGCAACTGTACCGGGCACGTGCTCACGGTCGAAGACCCGATCGAATTCCTCTTCCGCCACCAGAAATCCATCGTCAACCAGCGCGAAGTCGGCATCGACACCCATAGCTGGCACAACGCCCTGCGCAACGCGATGCGGCAGGCGCCCGACTGCATCCTGATCGGCGAAATCCGCGACCGCGAAACCATGCAGGCGGCGCTCGCCTATTCGCAGACCGGCCACCTCTGCCTGGCGACCCTGCACGCCAACAACGCCTATCACGCGCTCAACCGCATCGTCAATTTCTTCCCGCTCGAAAACCGGGGGCTGCTCTACCTCGACCTCTCGGTGGCGCTGCGCAGCATCATTTCGCAGCGCTTGGTGTACAAGCCCAGCGGCCAGCGCATCCCGGCGGTGGAAATCCTGATGAATACCCGCCACATCGCCGACCTGATCCAGATGGGCGAACTGAGCGGCATCAAGGAGGCCATGGAACAAGCCCTCGCCCCCGGCTCGCAGACCTTCGAGCAGGATCTCTACCGCCTGCACCACGAAAAACTCATCACCCTCGAAGAAGCGCTCGCCAACGCCGACTCGCCCACCAACCTGCACTGGCTCATCAACAATGGCGACACCAACGCGCTGCGCAAGCGCAACACCGAAACGGATACCCTCCTGAGCATCCCCCAGTTCGAGCAAACGCAGCCCAACAGCGCATCGTTCCGCTCCTTCACCCTCAACACAGACAGTTGATCGATGGTGAACGAAGCCGCGGATGACATGCTTTTGGACAATCCCACCCTGGCGCTGGCCATCGAACTGATCGCGCGCCCCTCGGTCACGCCCGAAGACGGCGGCTGCCTGGATCTGATCGCGGCGCGGCTCGCCCCGCTCGGCTTCCGCCCGGAGCGGTTCGATAGCGGCGGCGTGCGCAATCTGTGGGCGCGGCGCGGCGCGGCGGCGCCCCTCGTCTGTTTCGCCGGACACGTCGACGTCGTCCCCGGCGGGCCGCCCGAAGCCTGGCGCAGCCCGCCCTTCCTGCCGGCGATCCGCGACGGCTTCCTCTACGGACGCGGCGCGGCGGACATGAAAACCTCGCTCGCGGCCTTCGTTACCGCGATCGAGGATTTTGTCAGCGCGCGCCCGGATCATCGCGGCAGCATCGCCCTGCTGCTGACCTCCGACGAAGAAGGCGACGCCCTCCACGGCACGGTCAAGGTCGTCGAAGCGCTGGGCGCGCGCGGCGAGCGCCTCGACTACTGCATCGTCGGCGAGCCGACCTCCGCGGAGCGCCTCGGCGACACGATCAAGAACGGACGGCGCGGCTCGCTTTCGGCGACCCTGCGCGTGCACGGCCAGCAAGGCCACGTCGCCTATCCACACCTGGCGCGCAACCCGATCCACGCCCTGGCTCCGGCGCTGGCCGAACTCGTCGCCGCGCACTGGGACGACGGCGACGAATTCTTCCCGCCCACCTCCTGCCAGGTCTCCAACATCCACGCCGGCACGGGCACGAACAACGTCATTCCGGGCGAATGCGAAGTGCTGTTCAATTTCCGTTTCGCCCCCGTCTCCAGCGCCGAAAGCCTCAAGGCCCGCGCTGCGGCGATCTTCAGGCGCTGCCGCCTCGACTACGACATCGACTGGCAACACTCGAAACCCTTCATCACCGCAAGCGGCCCGCTGGTCGCGGCGCTGTCGGCGGCGATCCGCGCCACGGCGGGCATCGAAGCCGCGCTATCGACCAGCGGAGGCACCTCGGACGGGCGCTTCATTGCCGACATCTGCGACGAAGTCATCGAATTCGGCCCGGTCAACGCCACCATCCACAAGATCGACGAATGCGTCGCCCTCGACGCCATCGCGCCGCTGGCCGAAATCTACCGGCGCGTCCTGGAACAACTACTGGCCGGAGAGCCCGCATAATTCAATCCGCGCCCTTGACCGGGCAAACCCACATGGAAAGACGCCGCGCCCCCGCCGCGCCCGATCATTCCCTGGAAAAAGCGCTTTCAACCGGAGTCGGTTCCCGATGAACGACAAAACACAAAACCAGCGCCCCAGCCATGACTGTGGCAACGATTGCGACCGCCATCATGGCGGCGAGGGCGAAAGCGAAGGCGAGCGCGCGCACGAGCACGAGCACGAAGACGGGCCGCTGGCCGAACTCGTCACCGTGCGCGACTGGCTGCGCTACGCCATCACCCGTTTCAATCGCGCCGGCATTTTCTGCGGCCACGGCGCCACCAACACCTTCGACGAAGCGGCATGGCTGATCCTCTCCACCCTGTCGCTGCCGCCCGACCGGCTCGACCCCTTTCTCGACGCCTGTATCCCGGGCAACGAGCGCGTCGAACTGTTCGAGAACATCGCGCGCCGCGCCGACGAGCGCATCCCCACCGCCTATCTGGTCAACGAAGCCTGGCTTGGCGACTGGCGTTTCTACGTCGACGCGCGGGTCATCGTGCCGCGCTCCTACTTTGCCGAACAACTGCCTCGCGGCCTCGTCCCCTGGATCGACGACCCGGAAACCGTCACCGCCGCGCTCGATCTGTGCACGGGTTCGGGATGCCTGGCGATCATGATGGCCGAAACCTTTCTCAACGCCGACATCGTGGCCGCCGACCTCTCGCCCGGAGCGCTCGACGTAGCGCGGCGCAACATCGAGGATTACGGGCACGGCAAGCGCATCGAACTCGTGCAAAGCGACGTCTTCGACGGACTGGGCGAACGCCGTTTCGACCTCATCATCAGCAATCCGCCCTACGTCACCACCGAAGCGATGGCGACCCTGCCTCCCGAATACCTCCATGAACCGCGCATGGCGCTCACCGCCGGCGACGACGGTCTCGACGTGGTTCGCCGCCTGCTTGCCGGGGCCGCGCGCCATCTCTACCCCGAAGGCTTCCTCGCGGTCGAAGTCGGCCACAACCGCCACATCGTCGAAGACGCCTTCCCGGAACTACCATTCGCCTGGCTCTCGACCCACGACGGCGCAAACGGCATTTTCCTGCTGCGGCGCGAGGATTTACTCATCAAGGATCAGGAACCGGGGATCGAGGGCCAGATTTGATTCAGCGGCGCTGCGCGCCGGGTGGAACGAACTGGATTGCCACGGCGCTTCGCGCCTCGCAATGACGAGGGGGGAGGCTTTCACAATAAAACGGAACCGCCGTCCGGGACTCGGGAGTCGTCGTTCGGAAAGGCAAGGGGACGCCAGCCGGTTCAGGAGCGGCTTGTTTCCGTACCGTACCGGGGAAGCGTTTTTTCAGGTCTTGCTCCTTGCTCGGCGATTTCCGCGCCAGAGACGTTACGCAGTACAGCTTCGCGGGCGTTGCCGCTTCGATTTTGAGGAGTTTTGCAAAAAGTTTAAAGCAATAACCTGTTTATTCACATTTATTTCGCTTATTGTAAACAGAATTTTTTCTCTTCCTTTTATCATCCCATCTCTCAAGCAACACAGCAAACCAAAATCCTACCCCTATAAACACCCATCCCATGACGATTTCTAGACGATCAAGCAAAGTATCAGACGGTTTAGCTGCCCATCCTAGAGCCACAGCAGCAACCCCTGTAAATGCGCAATATATAATCGGTGCATATCTGGCAGCCCATCCATTATTCCAAGAAATCCCGCTGATGACTGTTGATGACAACAGGCCAAAAACTGTAAACAATATTAAGATTTCTTCGATCACAATATATTTAAGACATATTGCAATACCACTCACAGCTACAGCATAAATAGCCTGTACAAACCGATAGATCTTTCCTTTTTCCCAAAAAACATCGGCAATAATTCCAGCGATTACGAACCCCAATAACAGCACAAAAAACTCTACCTCTGCATAGCCAAGGCATGTTGAAATTATCCCCACAGTCGTACCATAGATAATCGGAGAGTATTGATAAAGCTTTCCTTTATGTTGAGAGATCCCATAAACGATTCCCAAGATCACGGAACCCGATAATACAAGGATCTCCCAGACAGTTCTATCAAACAAAATCATGCTTACCATTGAAGAATAGTTCCTAAAACGCCTCCCAAATTCAAACCTTTGCACTCACAATCATCCGTCCGAATATTCGTCCCCCTTATAAGCATGCCACCAGGTAACCAATTACGCCAAAATGCTCGTTGCGCTTCGCGGCCTGTCATTCCGCCACCAGGTTTTCCCATAATGCCTTGGGCAAAACCTGTCGGCCCATAGAAACCCCAGATGCCAGCAACTACGACGTCAAAATAATCGACACATCTCAATGAACGCCTCCAGTCCCAATCCGATTGCCATAAGTTGATGGCAAACTGGCCTCCAAAATTAATCGCTATTCCCAAAACTCCACCTACAATCCCAAACTCTCCCGTCGGATCGTTGTAGTTGAGCGGATCACCTCCCACATACCCATAAAGGTTGATCCCGCCTTCTTCTCCAATCGGATCCCTCGAAAGCCACCGCCCCGTTCCCGGCTCATAAATCCGATACTTCGTCAAATACAACCCGCTCGGCGCATGGAACTGCATCCCCGCGTAGCCAAACTCCGGCAGTGTTGCCGGGCTATTGGTCAGCTTCCCATACGGATCGTAGTCGTAGCTCGCGGTTACATTGCCCTGTTGATCCAGCACATCCCGCACCGAACCAAGGTGGTCCTTGGCGTAATACTCCCGTTCGCCCTGGAATTTGCTTACTGGCGTACCCGGTTCCGGGCGGAAGGTTCCTTCGCCGAAGTAATACGCAAGCGGCTGGTCATTGCCATCCCGCGCTTGGCAGATCGTATCGCCGCACCACGTATAGCGGGTTTCCTTTGTGCTCGCGCCCGTTTTTTCGATAATGGCAACCCTCCTGCCCTGCCCGTCGTATTTGAACTCCGTGCTCTTCTGCGGATCGGCCTTGTAGCCGATCTGGATCAGGCGGTTTTCCGCGTCCCACTTGTAGGTGTGCTTTTCATCTTCCGTCCGGTTGCCGTTGGCGTCGTATTTGTACGGCGCCTGGCTGATCTTGTTGCCCGCGTCGTGCGTCCACGCGCGCGAGCCGCTCGGGTCGATGATTCCGGTGATGTTGTCGCC
>JAIRLA010000245.1 GCA_031259795.1 Azoarcus sp. | reverse complement strand
TGACTTCATTCAAAAAAGCTTCAATGTCGCCGTAGAACTGTGGTGATGCCATGATCTTCCTCCTTGTGAAAAACGCTGAAGAGCGGCAAGCATATACAGAATAGAAATTGCCTGTCAAGATGTCCGGACATTATTTTTCAGAATATCTTTCCAGGATAGCCCGTTGGACGGTTCGGGAATCGCGGCGCCGAACGAATATGCGGCAGGCGTCGCGCCACGCCACGCGGTGGACTCCCCAGGCAGAAACACACTTCTTCACCGCATAACCGCCGAATCCACGCCACTTCGCCTCGATCATGAGAGCTTTGCGGTTTCTGGCCCGCTCGCCTTGCTTGACCCGGGCGCACCGAAAAAGTCAGCGGCGCTGCGCGCCGTTTGGTACGACACCCTCTCCCGCCATTCGGCTACCCTCCCCCGCCAAGCATAGGTATCTACATGTCTGGTTCCGTCCGCTCTCCACCGCCAAGAAGTCAGTGGCTTCATCGAACGCGAGGCTGAATTTGCCGAGTCACGGCTCATAGTGCCTGTCCTCCCCGCTCACCTGCTTCCAATCCTCGGCGTCCTGCTTTTTCACTCCGCTCGCCTGCTTCTTTTCCCGGTTCGCTTGCTCCAAACCCCCGGCATTCTGCTTTTCCGCTTCGCCCGCCTGCTTCTCCACTCAGGCCATCCTGGCTTTTTTCCAGGCCGCCTCGCTTCCCGGACAGGTAGTCGGAGCACAAAAGCAGGTGGACGGAGAAAAAAAGTAGACGGATTGGAGTAAAGAAGCGGGTGAACGGAGCAAAAAAGCAGATGGGTCGAAGTAAAGAAGTCGGCGAACGGCCTCCGGAAGTCTTTGGCCGATGTCCGCAGGTTCGGCGCGGCGCTTCATGTGCGAAAAGCGCTCGCGCAGGGATGCGTGGACGGTTTTCGCGCCGGGGACATCCTGCCCGGCAGCGAAAAAAATCCCCTGCGGCAAGGACTGCGGGGGATTTTTTTCGTGTTCAATGTCGTGCCGGAAAATGCGGATGAGTCTATACGTTTGATTTTCGGCGTACAACTCTGCTGGATGTTCTTTCATCCGTTCGGGACGATATGGCTTTCGAGCGCCGATGGCTCGACCCGGCAAGGCGGCGGTCATTCCCGCCTTGTGGCGTTGTCCGCTCGCCCGGCGGGTTTATCTGAATTTGGGCGATCTGCCTGGACTTTCCTCGGCGCCTTTTTTGTACAGTTTCTGGACTTCCCGCGCGGGCAAGGGATAGGCGTAACGATAGCCCTGCATGATGTGGCAACCTTCGTCGCGCAGGAAAAGCTCCTGTTCTTCGCGCTCCACGCCTTCGGCCACGGTTTCCAGCCCCAGGTTGGACGAGAGCGCGATGACGGCGCGGGTGATGGCTTCGTCATTGCTGTCGCGGCCGATGTCGCGGACGAAGGAATAGTCGATTTTCAGGCGGTGCACGGGCAGGCTCTTGAGGTATCCAAGCGAAGAATAGCCGGTGCCGAAATCATCCACGGCCAGGTAGACCCCTATTTTCCTGAGGCCGGACAATGCGGCGAGGGTTTGTTCCGTTTGCTGCATGAGGATGGATTCGGTCACTTCCAACTCCAGCATCTGCGGGCGCAGGTCGTACTTTTCCAGTTGCTGCTGGACGAACTCGACGAGGTTGTCGCGTTCGAATTGCAGCGCGGACAGGTTGACCGCCACGCGCGGCACGAGAAATCCCGCCGCGTGCCATTCCGCCATCTGCCGGCAGGCTTCCTGCAATACCCAGGCGCCGAGTTCGCAGATGACGCCGATGTTTTCGGCGGCCGGAATGAAATGGGCGGGAGGAATGAGGCCGCGTTCGGGGTGCATCCAGCGCACCAGCGCTTCCACTCCGGCAAGTCTGCCGGTGGCGAGGTCGACCTGGGGCTGGTAATGGAGAATGAATTCGCGCCGTTGCAGCGCGCCGCGCAGGGCGTGTTCCAGCGTCACGCGCTCCATGATGTCGGCGCCAAGCGAAGCTTCGTAGAAACGGAAGGTGTTGCGCCCTTCGTTCTTGGCCTTGAACATGGCGAGATCGGCATGCTTTATCAGTGTTTCGGCGTCTTCTCCGTCGTTGGGGAAAAGGCAGATGCCGATGCTGGCGGAGATATAGACTTCCTGCTCCTGCAATATGAGCGGCGAGGAAAAAAGGGAAAGGATGCGTTCGGCGACGGCGGCGGCGGTGGATGCCGTGACCGGGGCTTCCAGCAGGCAGATGAATTCGTCGCCGCCGAAACGGGCGAGGAAATCGTTGTCGCGCAGAAGGTCGGACATCTTGCGCGACACGATCTGCAAAAGCATGTCGCCGACCTGATGCCCCAATGTGTCGTTGACGTCCTTGAAGTGATCGAGATCAATGAAGAGAAGCGCCATCTGACAGGGACGTTTGGCGGTTTCCTTTTCTTGTTTTCCCTCTTGCGATACTTCCAGCGAGAGTCCTCTGGAAGCGAGGTATTTTGCCCGTTGCAGGAGATGTTCCAGTTTCTCCATGAACGATACGCGATTGGGAAGCTTGGTCAATAAATCATGGAAGGCCAGGAATCTGATGTTTTCCTGCTGCCGCTTGCGTTCGGAAATATCGCGCACGACGCCCCAGAAACCGGCGTGATTCCCGTTGGCATCCAAGTGCTGGTAAAGTTGCAGTTCGATGGGAAAGACGGAACCATCCTTGCGTATGAGTTCCTTTTCGTAAACATCGGAATAACCGCGATACATCAATTGTTCTTGTTCGACACGAATATCAATGGAGTACCAATGCGCCGGGGTAACGTCACGAGGAGAAAGTTGCAATATTTCTTCTTTGGTATAGCCCAGCATCTCGTGAAACGCGCGATTGCATTCCACGAAATGTCCGGTACTGTCCACCCAGGCGTAGCCGTCCATGATGCAATCATAGATCTGGAAAAGGTGGCTTTGCTTGATCCGCGTGTCGTTTTCGGCGCTGGCCGGCCCGTAGACGTCGATGAAACCGGAAAATACGTATTGCCCGTTTTCGCGGGGCAGGAGCGTGGCGTACAGGCGGCGGCGAAGGGAAACGCCATCGCGGCACACCACGTGGACCATGGGAAACGGTATATTGCCGCTGTCCGCGAGTTGCCGCAGGAAAGCGTCACGTTCTTCGCGGGTGTGCCAGATGCCGGTGCCGAGCGATGTTTTTGTGCGCGCTTCTTCTTCCCGCCACCCGAACGTTGATTCAAAAGCCCGGTTGGTGGCAATGTAGCGCCCGTCGTCGAATCGGGTGATGGCGAAAGGTATCGGGAAATCGCGGAAGATTGTATTGTCGTATTCAGTGGAGGGGGCGGGGGTACTGCCGGAAGAGTCGGGTTGTTGGGGAGAAGGTAAGGAGAACATGGTCTGCGCCCTGTGCCGCATCCAGATCAATGGTCATTTTGCGAGAGAATTGCGGATTTCCACTCCGTATTATCCGAAACAACATGATGTGAATGCTCTTGAACATTATGACCATCCTTGATATATGACGGCCAGCCCTGTATGAATACGACTGTATCAACATGTCGGCGATATTCCCAGGCAGAATGACACGATTCCGGGGCGGGCCGCGCATATTGCGGGTAAAATGCCACGTTCCCGTTTGCCATTACCCCTTGCGCCATGCCGAATCTACCCGCTCCTCCTGTTGATGCTCTTGCACAAAGCGCCCGCCTCGCGGCTTTGATAAGAAATGAAATCGTTGCCGCTGGCGGATGGATATCGTTTTCCCGCTACATGGGGTTGGCTTTGTATGCGCCATACCTCGGTTATTACGTAGGAGGGGCAAAAAAATTCGGAGAAGAAGGCGATTTCATTACCGCGCCCGAGCTGACGCCGCTTTTCGGGCAGGCGCTGGCGGCGCAAGTTGAGGAAATCATGCGCGCGAGCGCTTCCGAAGTCATCGAGGCCGGCGCGGGCAGCGGACGCCTCGCCGTCGACTTGCTGCTCGAACTCGAACGCCGGGAATGCCCGCCGGAGCGTTACGGCATTCTCGAACTGTCGGCGGAACTGCGCGCGCGCCAGCGCGAGACGCTCGTCCGGTGCGCGCCGCGCCTGGCGGAGCGCGTGTATTGGCTCGATGACCTGCCGCCCGCCTTTTCCGGCGCGGTGTTGGCGAACGAGGTACTCGACGCGATGCCGCTGCATGTGATCGCGGTGCGCGGCGGCGCCGTTTTCGAGCGCGGGGTGGCGTTGGCGGCGGATGCGCCGGAAACGTTCGCCTGGGCGGATCGTCCGGCGACCGGCGCGGTGCTGGAGGCCGCGCGACGCCTGCCCTTGCCGGGAGGGGGGGGAGAAGGGCGCGGCGAAGGCGGAGAGTCCGGATACGTGACCGAAATCAATCTCGCCGCGGCGGCCTGGGTTGCGGAATGGGGCGCGCGCCTGCGGCGGGGGGCGCTGGTGCTGATCGACTATGGTTATCCGCGCGACGAATTCTATGCGCCGTTGCGCGCCCGCGGCACGCTGATGTGCCATTACCGCCAGCGCGCGCATGAAGACCCTTTCCTGTGGCCGGGGCTTGCCGATATGACCGGCTCGGTGGATTTCAGCGCGATGGCCGAAGCCGGGTTCGATGCCGGGCTGGACGTGCTCGGGTATACCAGCCAGGGGCAATTCCTGCTCAATTGCGGGGTGCTCGATTGCCTCGCCCGGCGCGAACCGGAAGGCGCCGCCAGTTACGCCCGCGCCGCGAGCGCCGTGCGACGCCTGACCATGGCGCGGGAAATGGGCGAATCGTTCAAGGTGTTGGCGCTGGGACGGGAGATGGATACGCCATTGCTGGGCTTCGTGCGCGGCGATCGCACATGCGCCCTGTAACCGCCCGTCCGCGCCGCCATGGACAAAAAACCGGCCATCGGGGATTTCCCCTCTGGCCGGTTCCGAATCCCCGGATTCAGGAGTCGAACGCCGCGAGGAAGGCGTCGATGTCCGGGGGAGGTGGCAGGCAAGCCACCGTGGGAGAGAACCGGATGTCCCGCAATTGCAGTCGTGGTTGGGGCCGGGGGCGCCGGGCGGGAGGCTGGAGCGCGCCGCGTTCCGCTTCGCTCATAGGCGCGCGGATGATTTCGCCGTTTTCCATGTCCATGACGATCATCATGACGACCTCCATCGCTCTCTGTCTTTTGTCTGTACCGCTCACAGACCCTTTTACGTCCCTGTCGGTACGGGCTTGAGCCAGATGAGTATGGACGGCGCGCACTTCGTCACGAGCTTCAGCGCGGCTTCACAGTGACCATCCCTCAATCACAGCCGCTTGCCGTTTGCCGCTCCCTCTCCCGCAAGCGGTACAGACCGGAGACATGGGCAACACTTTCCCTCCATTATCGAAAGGGAAAGTGTCGCCCATGTCCCGGCACACCTGTTACCTATGTCTCCGGTCTGTACACCGCTTGGCGGGGGCCCCGGGGCCGGGTTCAGTAGCGGTAGTGTTCCGCTTTGTAGGGGCCTTCGACCGCTACGCCGATGTAGGCGGCTTGTTCCGGGGTGAGGGTGGTCAGGTGGGCGCCGATTTTCTTGAGGTGCAGGCGCGCGACCATTTCGTCCAGTTTTTTGGGCAGGGTGTAGACGCCGACCGGGTAGTCGGCGCTGCGGGTGAAGAGTTCGATCTGCGCCAAGGTCTGGTTGGCGAAGGAGTTGCTCATGACGAAGCTGGGGTGGCCGGTGGCGCAGCCGAGGTTTACGAGGCGGCCTTCGGCCAGCAGGATGAGGCGTTTGCCGTCCGGGAAGAGGATGT
>JAIRLA010000242.1 GCA_031259795.1 Azoarcus sp. | reverse complement strand
TCCAGATCATCGACGAACCTGAAGCCGTGGTCGAAGCGATCTTCAAGCACTACGAAACGCGCGGCTTCATGCCCCTGCCCGAAGAACATGAAATCATGCTCAACCTCTGAGCCTCGGGGCCTGCCCGCGCGGGCGTCATCGCGCTGACACAGCGGCGCGGCAACTCTGCCGCGTCGACCGCGTTTCTTGCAATCAGCGTCGCTGCGCTCCGCATGGAACGAACTGGATTGCCACGTCGCTGCGCTCCTCGCAATGACGAAGGGGAGGGCTTGTCGCGGCGACAAGCGCCTCGCAATGACGAAGCGGGAAGGCTTTTGCAATGATGAGAGAAGCTTTCGTAACGACGTAGCGGGCGGGGTGGGGGAGGGGGATTGTCAGGGGTGGTGGCGGCGCGTTTCCGCCCGGTGCGCCGCGGTCAGGATGGCGGCGGCGAATTCGGGGGCGAGTGTCCGTGGGAAGTCGTGTCCCATGCCGGGGACCGGGCGGAATTCCGCGCCGGGGATGGTGGCCGCTGTGTCGCGGCCGCAGGCGATGTTGATGAGCGGGTCGTCCGTGCCGTGCAGGACTACGGTGGGGGCGCGGATCGTCAGCAACAGCGGGCGGCGATCGCCCCCCGTGAGGAGCGCCGCCAGTTGCCGGACGATGCCTGCGGGATGGAAGCCGCCGCGCCGGTGTTCGGCGATGAACATTTGCCGCAGTTCTTCGTCCGGGGTGGGGTAGGCCGGGCTCATCAGCGCTTTTTGCCGCCAGATGGCGTCGGCGACGAGGGAGGCTTCGTCGCGCTGGCGCGGCAGCGGCGCGAACAGGGAGTGCAGGGCGGCGGGGGAGGACGGCGGCAGCAGGGGGTTGCCGCTCGATGACATGATGGAGGTGAGCGAGAGGCAGCGGCGCGGATGGCAGGCGGCAAGCAGTTGCGCGATCATGCCGCCGAGCGATGCGCCCGCGATGTGCGCCGCTTCGATGCGCAGGGCGTCGAGCAGCTTGACCGCGTCGGCGGCCATGTCGGCGAGGGTGTAGGGAATCGGCAGGGGGGGCAGTATCGGGGCGTGCGCGAACGGCGATGCGAACGCTTGGGCGTTCATCAGGCGCTTGATATTGGGCAGGCCGAGAACGTCCATCCTGGTGGAGAGGCCGATGTCGCGGTTGTCGAAGGTGATGACGCGGAAGCCCGCGCCGGTCAGTTGCGCGATCAGCGCGGCGGGCCAGCGGGTGAGCGGCGTGCCCAATCCCTGGATGAGCAGGATGGCGGGCGCGCCGGCCTCGCCGTGGATGACGGTTTCCAGTTCGATCTTGCCGATGTCGATGAGGCTCATTCGCGGCTCACGTCTGGTAGCGCGCTTGCAGCGCGGCGATGGCGGGCAGGGTCTTGCCTTCGAGGAATTCCAGGAAGGCGCCGCCGCCGGTGGAGATGTAGCCCACGTCGCCGGCGATGCCGAATTGGGCGATGGCGGCCAGGGTGTCGCCGCCGCCGGCGATCGAGAATGCTTGCGAGTGCGCGATGGCCGAGGCGAGCATCTTGGTGCCGCCGGCGAATTGCGGGTGCTCGAAGACGCCGACCGGGCCGTTCCAGACGATGGTGCCGGCGTTGGCGACGATCTGCGCCAGATGGGCGGCGCTTTTCGGGCCGATGTCGAGGATGCGGTCGTTGGGGCCGACCTTGTCGATGGGGACTTTGTTGGCGCGGGCGAGGGCGGAGACTTCGTCGGCAACCACCACGTCGATGGGCAGCGGCACGTGCGCGCCGCGCGCGCGCATCGCGTCCATGATGGCGTGCGCTTCTTTCACCAGGTCGGGTTCGGCGAGCGATTCGCCGATGCGCTGGCCCGAGGCGAGCAGGAAGGTGTTGGCGATGCCGCCGCCGACGATGAGCTGGTCGACTTTTTCCGCCAGCGATTTGAGGATGGTGAGCTTGGTCGAGACTTTCGCGCCGCCGACGATGGCCGCCAGCGGGCGGGCGGGTTTGTCGAAGGCGCGCGACAGGGCGTCGATCTCCGCGCTCATCAGCGCGCCGGCGCAGGCCAGCGGCGCGAAGCGGGCGATGCCGTGCGTGGTCGCTTCGGCGCGGTGCGCGGTGCCGAAGGCGTCATTGACATAGATGTCGCACAGCGCCGCCATTTTCTTCGCCAGCGCTTCGTCGTTCTTCTTTTCACCGGCGTTGCAGCGGCAGTTCTCCAGCAGCACGACTTCCCCGGGCCTGACCTCGAAGCCGCCATTGACCCAGTCGGCGATGAGCCGCACCGGCTGGCCGAGCAATTGCCCCAGGCGCACCGCCACCGGCGCGAGCGTGTCTTCCGCGCCGACCGCGCCTTCGTTGGGGCGGCCAAGATGGGAAGTCACCATCACCGCCGCGCCGTGTTCGAGACAATGGCGGATGGTCGGCACGGAGGCGCGGATGCGCGTGTCTTCGGTGATATTGCCGGCTTCGTCCTGCGGCACATTGAGATCGGCGCGGATGAAGACCTTTTTGCCGCGCACGTCGACTTCGGCGAGTTTCCTGACTTGCAATGACATATCGTTTGTCCCGTGGAAAATATCCATTACGGCGGTATCGTTGCGCCGCTCCGGCACGGCCCCCGGCATTATACGCAAGGGTTCCTTCCCTTTCCCTGGCCGGGCGGGCATGGGTATCTACATGTCCGGTCGCGTAAAAAAACAAACTTGTTGTTCCGGCAATGATACGGTAAATTGCCGTACACAATTCTTGACCCGAGAGGATCATCATGACTGCCGTAGCGCGCTTCGATCTCAAACTCAATCAGGAAGACAAGGACATTCTTGCGCAAGCTGCCGCCTTGATGGGAACAAGCATGGCGGGGTTCGTTCGCGCCGCCGCGAAGGAAAAGGCGCGGGCGTTGCTGGAACACGAATCGCGGATCACGCTGTTGCCGGAGGATTTCAGGGCATTCGTCGCGTCGCTGGATGCCGCCTTCACGCCCAATTCCGCCCTCGAGGATGCGCTGGAATCAGCCCGGCGGGACGTCCGGCGTGTTTGAAGAATATGCGCTTGACCCCGCGGTTCACAATCGCGCGGATTTCGATTGCGGGGTATTGGCGCTCGACGAGTATTTGCGGCGTTACGCCGAACAGCATCGCAAATGCGGAATCAGTTCGACCTATGTGTTGATCGCGCCGGGCCAGCCGGAACGAATCCTGGGCTACTACACGCTCAGCGCCGCTGAAATCGACGCCCCCCGTCTGGCCGAAAGCGAGCGGGGCAAGTTGCCTCGCTATCCCGTTCCGTGTTTTCGCTTGGGTCGTCTTGCCTGTCGTGTCGACGAACGGGGACGGGGGATTGGTAAAAGGCTGCTTGCCTGTGCCGTAGAGCGTTGCCTCATCGCGCGTGCGCATGTGGCTGCATATGCCCTGATCGTGGATGCCAAAAACGATAGCGCCAGGGCTTTTTATTTTCAATATGGGTTCAGACTGCTTGCTGGCGGGGGGATGAGCTTGTATTTGCCTTCGGGGCCGATCACGCGGGTAGGCTGACGATCCCGATGAAGCCTTCCATCGTGCCGCTGGCCCGGACATTCCCAGAATAAGGTATCCGCCCGGTTCTCATTCTTCGTACCTTTTCCACACCGTTTTCCACACCATCTCGCCATCTTTCTCCTTGAAGGCATGGCGATGAAAATCCCCCCCTCTATTACCCTGCCGCTTGCGGCCTTTCTCCTGTGCGCGCCTCCCGCGTTCGCCGACGATGCGATCCAGCGGCGGGAACTGGCCGCCGTGCTGCGTCAGCTGGTTGGCGCGGGGGAGCGAGGCGCCGCCATTGGCCTGCCGTTCGCCCTGTCTTCCATGATCGCCCTCATCCCCACTTTCATCGTGGCCGGAATCGCCCTGGGCGTCTTCGCCCGGGGGGGGGGGGGACTGCTGCGCCGCCTGAAGCGCGGACGCCCGGAAACCTGGCTCTATCGTCAGATGCAGTGGTGGATCGCGGTTCGCCATCCCGCGCTCGCGCCCCTGATCGGCCCGGACATCGTCACCCGTTCGGGGCGCTGGACAACGAGAAGGACAAAAAGGAGCCGGAGATGAGCCGTTTCCGAAACGAAATCGCGCACCTGAAGGCGCACATCCAGACCTTGCGGATCGGCGCGGGGCTGCTCTTCGCCCTGGCCCTGGCGATGGGCCTCGGCTGGTGGAGTTCCCCGCGCGATCTGACCATCCACATCCCGCCCGACCTGCG
>JAIRLA010000209.1 GCA_031259795.1 Azoarcus sp. | reverse complement strand
CCATCCTGGAATATCTCCAAGCCTGGGATCATGCCTATTTTTCATGGCTATAATAAAAAATCTCACTCCCAAAAATATGGCTTTGATACAACAAACTACTTTCGATATCCCGGCGCCTCTAACATAATTTATGCGCAAAACCATTTTCTGGGCATAAATGTGCCCTGAGTCGGCCGCCCGCGCATACCATTTCAAAGCCGTTTGATTATCCTTTTGTACTCCACGCCCGTAAAAATAAATCTCGCCGAGCCAGAAGGCAGCCCTATAGAAACCTTTATTGGCCGCATCTTGGAGATAAGAAATAGCTAACGCCACATCCCCTTTTTTAAGTAGAATACTCCCTGCACCAAACAATGCCTCGCCATCCCCTTGTTGCGCCGCTTTATAGTACCATTTCAATGCATTATCATTGTCATTTTTTAACCAATAACTCCAGCCTAAAAACTTTTGACTCACGCTATCGTTTTGCTCGGCCGCCTTAAAAAGCCATTTTAATGCGACAGCATAATCTTTCCGTTTATAATATTCTACTCCTAAAAAGCCTTGGCATTCCAGATCCCCCTGTTCGGCAGCCATTGCAAACCACTTGAACGATGTATCGTAATCTTTCCTTTCATAATATTCTCTACCCAAGAATTTCTGGCATTCTGCATCCGTTACATAAGGCTCGCCTTGGCAAATAACCATCGCCTGTTCAGGCGTAGTAGCCAGTGCACATACTTCCGCCCATTTCTCCATGTTGTTTGCATTGGCTGACTTCATCATGACCTCCGAAACCATGTCTTTCCATCAAAATAAGCATAAGTTATTTTTTCCCAATTTACCCATACCTATCGTTTTTGTACAGACCGGCGACATCGTTCCTATATATGCGATCACATCCTCCCCGGAAGCTCGACCCGGATTCCCCCCTTTCCTCGCCCGGCGGGAAAAACGGAAGCCGCTCCAGGGAACAGGAGATTTCCCTTTCCCCAGAGCGCCGCCGCCGGTTCTCATCCCGTGTTCAACCCCCGGTCCGTCAGCGACAGGTTTTTGCGAAAACGCTGTTTCAGGCGGTAAATCTGCGCCGGGCGGTGCGCGCCGCCGGTGGCCAGCGCGCCCTTGACCGGTTCGAGGATGCCGAATTCCGCGATCTTGCGGCGAAAGCTCACCTTGTTGAGCGGTTCGCCAAGCAGCGTTTCATACACAGCCTGAAGCTGGGGCAAGGTGAACGTCTCGCCGCAGAGGTAGACGGGAAGCGAGGAATAGCTGCTCTTGTTTCTCACGCGTTCCACGGCGGCGGCGATGATTCGTGTGTGATCGAAAGGCAGCCCGCGCACGGTGTCGGCGGGATGCAGGCTCATTTCCGCGCGCCCGGCGCTTTCGATGAGCGCGGGCGGCACCAGCGCGTAATAGCAAACCGAGAGCGACCAGCCGCGCGGGTCGCGGCCCCGTCCTGAAAAAGTCGCCAGCTGTTCGAGATATGGGCTGACAATGCCGGTCTTGTCGCGCAGCACCCGCTCGGCGGCGGCCTCGGCGTCGGCGTCTTCTTCCGGATGGATGTAACCGCCGGGCAGGGCGAGGACGCCCGCATAGGGCTCATGGTCGCGCCGGAGAAGGGCGGCTTGCAGGCCGCCGTCCTTCAGGGTGAGTAGAATCACATCAACGGTGGAAACGATATCGCTCATGCCGGGCTCCATGGCCGCGTCGAGGCCCTGTAAGGATAGCGATTATACGAATACGGCAAGCCCCGGCTACCCTGCGGCTTCACATGTTGTCGAACATAAAAGACATGGCGGGAGATATTTTCCACAAGTTAGTTGCAAACATGATCTAACGCGCGCACAATGGCCGTCACTGCGCCGCGGCGCATCTTCTGGGAGACCCCCGCCATGACCCGCAAGACCGTGCACCTCCTCATCATCGACCCGCAGAACGATTTCTGCGACCTGCCGTCCGATGCCCGCCAAGGCGGCGAGACGCCCGCGCTGCCCGTGCCCGGCGCGCACGCCGACATGCTGCGCCTGGCGGCGCTGATCGAGCGCGCCGGCGAGGGCATCGACGGCATCACGATCACGCTCGACTCGCACTTGCGCCTCGACATCGCGCATCCAGGCTTCTGGCGGCAAGGCGGCGGCGAGCCCGTCGCACCTTTCACGCCCATTCGCGCCGTGGATGTCAGGACGGGAGCCTTCCAGCCCCGCGTCGCGGAGGCTCTGCCGCGCGCCGCCGCCTATCTCGGTGCGCTGGAGGCGCGCGGCCGCTACGTCCATATGGTCTGGCCGGTGCATTGCGAACTCGGTTCGTGGGGGCATAACGTCCATGCGGCGGTGCAGCGCGCGTATAGCCGGTGGGAAGACGCGACTGGCGTCAATGCCGAGAAATTCCTCAAGGGCCTCAACCCCTGGACGGAACACTACAGCGCCATCCGCGCCGAGGTGCCCAGCCCGGCTTCGCCCGATACGCTCGTCAACAACGTCCTGCTCGACCGCTTGGCGAGCGCCGACGAAATCCTGGTCGCGGGCGAGGCGGGCAGCCATTGCGTGAAGGCGACCGTCGAAGACATCATCGCGTATCGCCCGACGATGGCGGCGCGCATCGTCCTGCTTGCCGACTGCATGAGCCCGGTCGCGGGATTCGCGGAGCAGCAAACCGCGTTCATCGAAAACCTGCGCGCGCGCGGCGCGCGCATCGCCACTGCCGGTGAAATCCTGCCGGAATTTTCCCGCTCAAGAGGAGCCTCCCAATGCTAGGCGCAATCATCGGCGACATCGCCGGTTCCCGTTTCGAATTCGATAATCATCGCAGCAAGGAATTCGAGCTTTTCACTTCCGACTGCCATGTCACGGACGACAGCATCATGACCCTGGCCATTGCCAGCGCCATCATGAGCGCCGGGACGAAAGACGGCGAAAGCCTCGCGGCGGCGACCGTCGAGGCCATGCAGGAAATCGGGCGCGAATATCCTTCCTGCGGCTTCGGCGTGAGCTTCTCGCAATGGGTGAGAAGCGCGCGTCCCGCGCCCTACAACAGCTACGGCAACGGCGCGGCCATGCGGGTCAGCCCAGCCGCCATCGTCGCCCGGACGCGAGAAGACGCCATTCGCCTCGCCCATGCCGTCACCGCCGTCACGCACAATCATCCGGAAGGACTCAAAGGCGCGGAGGCGACGGCCATCGCCATTTTCATGGCGCGCTCCGGCGCGGGCAAACAGGACATCCGCGATCACATCCAGCGCCGCTATTACCCGCTCGACTTCACCATCGACGCAATCCGCCCGAGCTACGAATTCAACGAAACCTGCCAGGAAACGGTGCCGCAGGCGATCGAAGCCTTCCTGGAATCCGATTCCTTTGAAGATACGATCCGCACCGCCGTTTCCGTGGGCGGCGACAGCGACACGCTGGCGGCCATCGCGGGTTCCATTGCCGAAGCCTTTTACGGCGTTCCGGACGAGCTGGAGAAAGCGGCATTGACTTATCTCGATGCCCGCCTGCGCGCCATTTACGACGAATGGGGCGCTTTCCTGGCGAAAAACGATTTTCCGCCTCCCCAAACGCCCGCCTGAAAGGACATTTCATGAACACCATACCCGTCGTGCAAAGCCTGCTCGAAACCGATCTTTATAAATTCACCATGTGGCAGGCGCTTTTGCACAGCCATCCCGGCATTCAGGCTGAATACATTTTCGTTTGCCGCAACGCGCCCGCCTTCCCGCTCGCCGAATTGAAAAAAGAAGTCGAAACGGAACTCGACCGGCTTTGCGACCTGACCTTCAGCCTTGCGGAACTCGATTACCTGCGCAGCCTGCGTTTCATCAAAAGCGATTTCGTCGACTTCCTTTCCGTCTTTCGTTTCCAGCGCCGTTTCATCACGGTGAAAACGGCGGGTGAAACGCTGGAAATTTCGGCGAAAGGGCCTATCGTCCACGTCATGGGCTTCGAGATTTTCGTGCTCTACATCGTCAACGAACTTTACTTCCGCCGCCTGGGCGATGTGGAAACGACGCTCGCCGAAGCGCGCCGCCGCCTGGAAACAAAAATCGCCCTCATCGCCGCGGCCAATGACCTGCACGGCCCGACCCCGTTTTCCGGCTTCGTCTTCAGCGATTTCGGCCTGCGCCGCCGCTATTCCGGCCCCTGGCACGAAGAAGCGCTCACGACTCTCCTCACGAAATTGCCCAACAACTTCAGCGGCACCTCCAGCGTCCATCTCGCCCGGAAACTGGGCCTCACTCCCATCGGCACCATGGCGCACGAATACCTGCAAGCCTACCAGGCCGTGGGCGTGCGCCTGCGGGATTTCCAGAAGGCGGCGCTCGAAGGCTGGGTGCAGGAATACCGGGGCGACCTGGGCATCGCGCTCACCGATGTCGTCGGCATGGATGCTTTCCTGCGCGATTTTGATCTTTATTTCGCCAAACTCTTCGACGGCCTGCGCCACGACTCCGGCGACCCGGTGCAATGGGGCGAAAAAGCCATTGCCCACTACCAGGAATTGCGCATCGATCCGCGCACCAAACAGATCATCTTCTCGGACGGACTCGACTTTCACAAAGCCATCGCCCTCTACCGCCATTTCAAGGGCCGCATCCGCACCGCCTACGGCATCGGCACCAACCTCACCAACGACACGCCGAAGAAAGCCCTCAATATCGTGATGAAACTCATCGCCTGCAACGGCCAGCCGGTCGCCAAGCTTTCGGATTCGCCGGGGAAGACGCTGTGCGACGATGAGACGTTTTTAAGCTACTTGCGTCAGGTATTTCAACATCACGCATAAAAGGTGCGCGCCATGCGGAAATGTAT
>JAIRLA010000191.1 GCA_031259795.1 Azoarcus sp. | reverse complement strand
AGGGCGTCGATCCGGCCTTCCAGCGTCTGGCCGGGCAGGGCGGTGAGCCGCGCCGTGACCTTGCCGCCGATGCCGAGCCGGGCCGCTTCGGTTTCCGGCGCCTGCGCTTCGATCCAGACATGGTCGATGCCGTTGATGCGCGCCAGCGTCTGCCCGGCCATGATCGTCATGCCCTGGCGCAGGTCGAATTCGGACAACATGCCGGCGCGCGGCGCGCGCAGGGTGACGATGGCGCGGGGCTGGCCGCGCCGTTCGAGTTCGTCGACCTGCGCGGCCGTCATGCCCAGTTGCAGGAGACGGGCGCGGGCGGCGGCGGCCAGTTGCGGCACGTCTCTCAGGGCGAGGTATTCGCTTTGCGCGGCGAACCATTCCGGCGTGCGGACATCCGCCAGCGGCGCGCCCGCGCGCACGCGGTCGCCGACGGCGAGCGGATAGGCGCGCTCGACGATGCCGCCCGTGCGCGCTTGCACGACGGCGACGCGATGTTCGTCGAAGGCCACGCTGCCGGGGACTTCGATGAACGGGCGCAGTGCGCCTTTCTCCACCGTTCCCAGTTCGACGCCGAGGTTTTGCGTGAAGGCGGGCGCGAGGCCGAAACCGCTGTCTTCGGCCCGCCCCTCGTCGGCGTAGCGCGGCACGAGCGCCATATCCATGAACGGCGATTTGCCGGGCTTATCGAAGTGGGCGTCCGGCTTCATCGGGTCGTACCAATAAAGGATCTCGCGCTCGCCTTGCGCCGCGCCGAGCGCCGGGGCCGCGCCATGCGCGCCCAGCCGCCAGCCGAAGAAAAGCCCCGCGAGGAGGGCGAGAAGAACCGCGGCGCTCATGGCCGATCTGGTTTTACTCATGATGCGCGTCTCCCCGTTGTCGCAGGAAATAAAGGCGCGCGCGCGCGGCGGCGCGTTCGGCTTCCAGATCGACGGCGCGCAGCTGGGCGGAAATCCGCTTTTCGCGCGCCTCGACGAGCGCGGCGGCGGAACCCTCGCCGCCGGAATAGGCCGCCTCCGCCAAGGCGATGCCGCGCTCCAGCAAGGGCAGGGTTTCCCGCGCGAGGCGGCGCGACATCGCATCGAGGGCGGCTTCCTCGGCCAGCAATTCCTCCCGCTGGCGGGTGAATTCCGCCTTTCTCATGGCATGTTCGGCCTCGGCGCCGACGAGGCGCGCGCGCGCCGCCGCGATGCGCGGCTCCTGGCGAGCGCCAGCGAAAAGGGGTAGCGACACGCCGACTTTCGCCATCATCATGGCTTGCCCCATCGCATCCTGGCCGACGCCGATTTCCATGCTCCAGTCCGCGTCCCGCTCGGCCAACGCCATCGACAACTCCGCCTCGGCCACCCCGACGCGCGAGCGGCTCATGCGCAGCTCGGTCTCCGGGTCGGCCTCGGCCCGCGCCGCGTCGGCATCGAGAAACGCCGGAGAAGGCGCGGGCGCGCGGCGCACCCAGGCGGGCAGTGCGCCGCTGGCGGTCTCGGACGGCGGCAGCGGGCCGATCCAGCGCGCCAGACGGGCGCGGACGAGTTGTAGATCGCGCCGCAGCAGGTCGAGGGCGTCCCCGAGATTCTGCTGGTCGATGAGCGCTTTCATCGCCATTTCCGCGCCGCCGCCGCCCGCCAGCATGGCCGTCGCCGCCGCCCGCCGCCGCTGGATTTCATCGGCATTCGCTTGCAGGAGCGCCTCTTTTTGCGCCAGGAAATAGAGCCTCAGCCACAACAGGCTCACCTCCCGGCGGGCGGCAAGCCGCGCGTATTCCCGCGCCCGCGCGCTGGCTTCGAGCGCGACCGCGGCCTTCCGGCGTTCGGCGGTGCGCTTCGATTCCGCCGGAATCGCCTGCATCACCCCGGCCATGCGTTTGCTGCCGCCGAAGCGGTATTGCTGGTCGCCTTCCAGCATGAAATCGTCGATGGAGAGGACGAGGCGCGGATCGGGCAATTGCCCCGCCGCTTTCGACAATTCCGCCGCCGCCGCCTCGCCCGCCTGGCTGGACAGGACTTCCGGCGCGCGCGCGGCGCGCGACAGCGCCTCGTCGAGGGAAAGCGCCGCGGCTTCCCCTTGCGCGAGACACGACAGGCTGGCCATGAGGCCGGCCATGAGATTCGGATTCATGGATGAAACTCCCCGCAATACCGGATGGACGTCGTTTCAGCGAACGCCCGGCAACGCTTCGCGCGCGGGCGCGCGGAACCGTTCGGGCAATCGGTCTGGAATCAGGCGTTTTGGCGGGGAGGGCGGTAGATGCCCGTAATGCGGGCGGCGAGGCGCAGGGAGGGGCGGAAAGCGATGGTTTCCCGCGCGCCTTTCAAGGAGAGGGAGAGTTCCGTCAGGGAAACGATGCACGCGAAACCGACGCAGCAACCGTGTTGGGTCTGCGCCCCCGCCCCCGCTGGCGCGTCCGGCCCGTGCCGCGCATGTGAATCGGCATCGTGGGCGGCGGCGGCGGAATCGGCGTCGAGCGCCATGGCTTCGTGGCAAGCCGCCATGGCATGCGAACCGTCCGCGTCCCCGGCCCCGGCGGCGAACGCCATGCCGCCCGGAAAGGTGGCAAAAAGGAAGAAAAAGGCCAGCAGGAAGGAAAAGAGTTTCCGCGCACGCATGGACGTTTTTCTAACAGAGAACGGCATGGATCGTCAACAGTGGAGGGCCGTCCGGCGCGCGCAATGGCGCGTGTCCCGGTGCATCTGTTACCTGTGTCTTCGGTTTGTACACCGTCGGCGGGGAGGAGGCCCGAAGGGCGGGAGAGGGCGCCGTTCCATGCGCCGCGCCGGGGATGTCATCGCCGCGCCGTTTTCACGAAGCTCCGTAGAGGCGAGCGGAAAAAGTCGAAAATCCGCCGCTGCGTGCCCGCGCGATTGACATCGCCTGTACGGAGTGATAGAGTCCGCCGCTTTCGTTCGATGACAGGCCGGGCTGGCCTGGCAATGGTTGAGGTTGAGGTCTTATATGAAAACATTTTCCGCCAAGCCGCACGAAGTCCAGCGCGACTGGTTTGTCGTCGACGGCGCGGACAAAGTGCTTGGCCGCCTCGCGGCCGAGGTGGCCCGCCGTTTGCGCGGCAAGCATAAGGCCATCTATACCCCGCATGTCGATACCGGCGACTACATCATCGTGGTCAATGTCGACAAGCTGCGCGTGACCGGCAACAAGGCGCTGGACAAGAAGTATTACCGCCATTCCGGCTACCCCGGCGGTATCTACGAAACCAACTTCGCCACGCTGCAAAAGCGCTTTCCGGAAAGAGTGCTGGAGAAAGCGGTCAAGGGCATGCTGCCGAAGGGGCCGCTTGGCTACGCCATGCTGAAAAAGCTGAAGTGCTACGCGGGCGCGGAGCATCCGCACACGGCCCAGCAGCCGAAAGTTCTCGAAATCTAAGGAGCCGCAGAGATGGCTGTCACCTATAACTACGGTACCGGCCGGCGCAAGACCGCCGTTGCCCGTGTGTTCATCAAGCCGGGTTCCGGCAATATCGTCGTCAATGGCAAGCCGGTCGACGAGTTCTTTTCCCGCGAAACGGGCCGGATGATCGTGCGCCAGCCCTTGGCGCTGACCGGAAACGAAGAGCGTTTCGACATTCTGGTCAACGTTACCGGCGGCGGCGAATCCGGCCAGGCGGGCGCGGTTCGCCATGGCATCACGCGCGCGCTGATCGACTACGACGCCGAGTTGAAGGGCAGCCTGCGCGCCGCCGGGTTCGTGACCCGCGATGCCCGCGAGGTCGAGCGCAAGAAAGTCGGCCTGCACAAGGCCCGCCGCGCCAAGCAGTTCTCGAAGCGCTGAGCGTCCCGCGGTCCGGGAAAGAAGCCGTCTCTTGGGGGCGGCTTTTTCATTTGCCGCGCCGCGCGCCGCCCGGCCGCGCGTCACTCTGGAGATGGCATCGTCGACCGCTTTCGGTTCGGGAGGCTGGGACTCGGCGTAACAAGAACCTATTTCAATAAGCCCGCCTTGAACCGACGCATGGATTGCCGCGTTGATGCGCTCCTCGCAATGACGAGTTCTTCCAACGAACTCCCCTCCCCCGCTTGCGGGGGAGGGTGCCCGAAGGGCGGGAGAGGGCTTCCAATCATCCGGCGCGAAGCGCCGCTGGATAGAAAGGGAAGGAGGAACAAAACGCCCGTCCACTCTCCACCGCCAAGAAATCAGCGGCGCTGCGCGCCGGATGGTTGGCGCCCCCCTCTCCCCCCTGCGGGGGGCGAGGGGAATCCATCGGAAGAACTCGTCATTGCGAGGGCCGCAGGCCCGTGGCAATCCAGTTCGTTCTGTCCGGCGCGCAGCGCCGCTGACTGAAAAAAAGGCCAGGAAACGCCTGTCCGCATCCCCCGCCGCGAGGCAATCAGCGTCGCCGCGCTTTTCGCAATGCATGAGGCGCTGGACGCCCGCGGGGGCGGATTCGCGTCAGTGGCGTGGCCCGGTCGGCTGCTTTGCTCGTGTCCGGGGCTTGCCGGGACGCGCTGTTTGCCCGGCGCGGCGGGAACTTCTGCCCGCCGCCTGGTTTCCTTGTACGATACGCGACTGCGCGTTGGCGCGTTTTTTTTGACCCCTTTTGGACGAGAGAGAACCCAGATGAGCGATTCCCGCATTCAAAACGCCGCGTTGCGCGGCAAGGTCATGGCGGCGGATGATGCCGCCGCTTTCATCAACCCCGGCAACAATATCGGCGTGAGCGGCTTCACCGGCTCGGGGCATCCCAAAGTGGTGCCGCAGGCGCTCGCCCGGCGCATCGCCGCCGCCGCCGGGCGGGGCGAGACTTTCCGCGTCGGGGTATGGACGGGCGCTTCGACTTCGCCCGAACTCGACGGCGCGCTCTTCAAGGTCAACGGCGTCTCCATGCGCCTGCCCTATCAGTCCGATCCGGATTGCCGCAACCGCGTCAACGCCGGGGAGGCGAACTACATTGATGTCCACCTTTCCCACGTCGCCCAGAATGCCGCCTGGGGCCATTACGGCAAGCTCGACGTCGCCCTGATCGAAGTCGTCGCCATCCTCGAAGATGGCCGCCTGGTGCCTTCGACTTCGATCGGCAATAACTCGACGTGGCTCGATCTGGCCGACAGGGTCATCCTCGAAGTCAATGCGGCGCAAAGCGCCAAACTTGAAGGTATGCACGATATCTACAGCGTCGCGCTGCCGCCGCGTCGACAGCCGATTCCGCTCGCCGCGCCCGGCGACCGCATCGGCAACCCCTACCTGCGCGTCGATCCGAAGAAAGTGGTGGCCGTGGTCGAAACCGATTGTTCCGACCGCGACAACAAATTCTCCGCGCCGGACGAGAACTCGCGCCTCATCGCCGGGCATATCCTGGATTTCCTCCAGTACGAGGTGAAGAAGGGCCGCATCCCGTCGACTCTGCTGCCGCTGCAATCGGGCGTGGGCAATATCGCCAACGCGGTCATGGCGGGCCTCGATGATGGCCCGTTCAATAATCTCACGGCCTACACCGAGGTCTTGCAGGACGGTATGCTCGATATGATCCGCTCCGGCAAGCTCGTCTGTGCTTCGGCCACCGCCGTTTCGCTCTCGGCCAAGGCGCTGGGCGATCTTTTCGCCAATATCGACGAGTACCGCAAGAGCATCATCCTGCGCCCGCAGGAAGTCAGCAATCACCCCGAGATCATCCGCCGCCTGGGCACGATTTCGATGAACGGCATGCTCGAAGCCGACATTTACGGCAATGTCAATTCCACGCATGTGCTTGGCTCGAAAATGATGAACGGCCTCGGCGGCTCGGGCGACTTCGCGCGCAACGCTTATCTTTCGATTTTCATGACGCCTTCGACGGCCAAGAACGGCGCGCTTTCGTGCATCGTGCCGATGGTCTCGCACGTCGATCATACCGAGCACGATGTGCAAGTGCTGGTCACGGAGCACGGCCTGGCCGATTTGCGCGGCCTCGCTCCGCGCCAGCGCGCCCGCCTGGTGATCGACAAGTGCGCCGATCCCCGTTTCCGTCCCGCGCTCGACGATTATCTCGCCCGCGCGGAAAAAAGCGCCAACGGCAAGCAGACGCCGCATCTGCTGGGCGAGGCTTTCGATTGGCACCTGCGCGCGCTGCGCGGCGAGCCGATGTGACATCGGGGATCGGGATGAAATCGGACGGAACCAGACACGATGACGAGTTCTTCCGATGGATTCCCTTCGGGCGATGGACCTTCCCTCCCCCGCTTGGCGGGCGAGAGGGTGGCCGAAGGCCGGGAGAGGGTTTCGTTCCCTGCGGAGCGCATCGACGCGGATTTCCTTGCGGCGGGGCGCGGACAAGCGTCCCATTCCTTCGCCCCCTTTTTTATCCAGCGGCGCGGCGCGCCGGATGGTTGGAAGCCCTCTCCCGCCCTTCGGGCACCCTCTCGCCCGCCAAGCGGGGAGGAAAGTCCATCGGAATAATTCGCCATTGCGAAAGCCGCGCCCCCTCGTCATTGCGAAAGCCGCCCCTCCCCTCGTCATTGCGAGGAGCGCAGCGACGTGGCAATCCAGTTCCTTCCATCCGGCGCGAGAGCGCCGCTGTTTTCATCGCCAACTATTGTGGAGTGTGTAGACGCCCATGCCCGGCGAGGCCGCGCTTGCCAGTTTTCCCCTCCTCCGGTATCGTCGCCCGCAACGTTGGGGGTGTCCGCGCCATGGGGCGCGGGCTGAGAAAAACCCTTCGAACCTGATCCGGATCATCCCGGCGTAGGGAAACGCGACCATGCCACATCCTCCCAGTCCCGGCGCGGCCTGTCCGCCCAATGTCGTCTCCATCGCGGGCATCGATCCATCCGGCGGCGCGGGGGTTCTCGCCGACCTCAAGACATTTTCCGCGCTCGGCGCCTACGGCTGCGGCATCGTCGCGGCGCTCACCGCCCAGAACACCCGGGGCGTGACCGGCATCCACATACCGCCCGCCGAGTTCCTGCGCCTGCAAATCGACACATTGTTCGCCGACGTCGACATCTACGCGAGCAAGGTCGGCATGCTCGGCAGCGCCGCGGCCGTCGCCGCGGTCGCCGACCGTCTCGCGCACTGGCGAGCGGCCAATATCGTCCTCGATCCGGTGATGGTCGCCAAAAGCGGCGACACCCTGCTCGACCGCGAAGCCATCGCCGCGTTGCGCGAAACGCTTTTCCCCCTGGCATTCATCGTCACGCCCAACTTGCCCGAAGCGGGCGTACTGCTCGGCGCGCGCGCGCCGGAATCGCTACAGGAAATGCGCCGGGCGGCCGAACGCCTGCGCGGCCTGCTGCCGCACGATACGGAGCGCTGGGTGCTGCTCAAGGGCGGACACTTGCCCGGCGACGAACCAGCCGATCTGCTTTTCGACGGCGAGCGCATGATCGAACTGGGCGCCCGCCGCATCGACACGCCGAACACCCACGGCACCGGCTGCACCCTGTCATCGGCGATCGCCGCGCTGTTGCCGCGATGCGCCGGACGTCCCGATCCGGTCGAGGCCGCCGTGCGCGCCGCCCGCGCCTATCTGCTGGAGGCGCTCGCCGCCGCCGGTTCGCTTGCCGTCGGCCACGGCCACGGGCCGGTACATCACTTCCACGCGCTCTGGCGCGGCTGATTTTCCACTCCCATCCCGTATTCAAGTCCCATGAAAAATCGCCAGGAACAAAACCGCCAGGAACGATTCGCGGCGGCAAGCGCCCAAGTCGACCGCGCCGCCCTCGCCCCCCTGCCCCGGTCGCGCAAGATTCACGTCCAAGGCTCCCGCCCCGACCTGCGCGTGCCGATGCGGGAAATCACGCAGTCCGACACCCCGGCTTCCTCCGGCAACGAAAGAAACCCGCCCGTGTTTGTCTACGACTGCTCCGGCCCCTACACCGACCCGGACGCGGACATCGACCTCCGTTCCGGCCTGCCGCCCTTGCGCGCGGCATGGATCGAAGAAAGAAACGATAGCGAAATCCTGCCCGGCCCCACATCCATCCATGGCCGCGAGCGCGCCGCCGATCCGGCGCTCGCCGCCCTGCGCTTCCCCGGTCTCGCCCGCAAGCCGCGCCGGGCGAGGCCGGCGCGCAACGTCACGCAAATGCACTATGCCCGGCAAGGCGTCATCACGCCGGAAATGGAATTCGTGGCGATCCGCGAAAACCTGAACCGCCAAGCGTGGCTCGAAAACCTGCGCGCGAGCGGCCCGCGGGGAGAAAAACTGGCCGCGATCCTCTCCCGCCAGCATCCCGGCAAGGCTTTCGGCGCGGACGGCGACGGCATCGCCGGACTCACCGCGGAATTCGTGCGCGGCGAAATCGCGCGCGGCCGCGCCATCATCCCGGCGAACATCAATCATCCCGAATCCGAGCCGATGATCATCGGACGCGCCTTCCTCACCAAGATCAACGCCAATATCGGCAATTCCGCGCTTTCGTCCTCGATCGCCGAAGAAGTCGACAAAATGACCTGGGCGATCCGCTGGGGCGGCGACACGGTCATGGACTTGTCGACCGGCAAGCACATTCACGAAACCCGCGAGTGGATCATCCGCAATTCCCCCGTGCCCATCGGCGCCGTGCCCATTTACCAGGCGCTGGAAAAAGTCGACGGCAAGGCCGAAGAACTCGACTGGAACCTCTTCCGCGACACCCTGATCGAGCAGGCCGAACAGGGCGTGGATTACTTCACCCTCCACGCGGGCGTACTGCTCGCCCACATCCCGCTCACCGCGCGGCGGCTCACCGGCATCGTCAGCCGGGGCGGCGCCATCATGGCGAAATGGTGTCTCGCGCATCACCGCGAAAATTTCCTCCACACCCACTTCGAGGAAATCTGCGAAATCATGAAAGCCTACGACATCGCCTTCTCGCTCGGCGACGGCCTGCGCCCCGGCTCCATCCACGACGCCAACGACGAAGCCCAACTGGCCGAACTCAGGACGCTGGGAGAATTGGCCGGCATCGCCTGGCGGCACGATGTGCAGACCATGATCGAAGGCCCCGGCCACGTGCCCCTGCACCTCATCCACGAGAACATGGCGCTGGAACTCGACTGGTGCAAGGAAGCGCCGTTCTATACCCTGGGACCGCTCGTCACCGACATCGCCCCCGGCCACGACCATATCGCCAGCGCCATCGGCGCCGCCACGATCGGCTGGCACGGCGCCGCCATGCTCTGCTACGTCACCCCCAAGGAGCACCTGGGCCTGCCGGACAAGGACGATGTCAAGGCGGGCATCATCGCCTACAAACTCGCGGCGCACGCCGCCGACCTCGCCAAGGGCCACCCCGGCGCGCAAATCCGCGACAACGCGCTCTCCATGGCGCGCTACGAATTTCGCTGGGAAGACCAGTTCAATCTCGGCCTCGACCCGGACAAGGCGCGGGAATTCCACGACGAGACCCTCCCCCGCGAAGCCGCCCGGACGGCGCATTTCTGCTCCATGTGCGGGCCGCGCTTCTGCTCGATGAAAATCACCCGGGAAGTGCGGGAATTCGCGCGCGCGGCGGGCATGGCGGAGACGGACGCGCTGGTGAAAGGGATGGAAATGAAAGCGGCGGAATTTGTCGGCAACGGCGCGGAGTTTGATCGGAACGCCTGAAAAGCCGTTTGCGATCCCGGCTTCCGCAAAGCCCGGCGGATCGTGGATGTGGAACGGGTGAAGGGGATCGAACCCTCGTATACAGCTTGGGAAGCCGCTGTTCCGCCATTGAGAATCCATTCCAATAGGCCCGCCCTGAACCGCCGCATGGATTGCCGCGGCGCTGCGCTCCTCCCGCTCGTCATTGCGAGAACCCCCATCTCGTCATTGCGAAAGCCCTCCCACCCTCGTCATTGCGAGGAGCGTAGCGACGTGGCAATCCAGCGCGTTCCACCCGGCGCGCAAATCCGCGACAACGCGCTCTCCATGGCGCGCTACGAATTTCGCTGGGAAGACCAGTTCAATCTCGGCCTCGACCCGGACA
>JAIRLA010000179.1 GCA_031259795.1 Azoarcus sp. | reverse complement strand
TTGTCGATGATTGCTTTCAGCAGGGGATCTTCCCGGCGGATCATGATCGCGTAGTTCTCGCTGCTCAGGGGCGGGCCGACGATTTCGTAAGTATTGGGGTCGCGGGAATTGGCGATCAGTCCCGCCAGCAGGACATCATCCATGGCATAGGCGGCGGCGCGCCCCGTCCTTATCATCAGGAAAGAATCCGGATGGGTCTTGCCTTCCAATACCGTAATATTGTCGCGCTCCGCATCCAGCTTTTCCCGAATGACCTTCCCGGCGGTCGTGCCCGCCGTGAATACAATGGTTTTGTTTTTCAGATCGTCCAAATCCTGGATATGGTAAGCCTTGCGGGTGAGCAGGCGGACGTTGGAAATGAAATAGGCAATGGAAAAATCGACAAATTCCTTGCGCTCTTCAGTGACGGTCGTGGAACCGCACTCCATGTCGATCGTACCGTCTTGCAGCATGGGAATGCCGTCCCGAGGCGTTGCCAGGCGATATACGGCTTCCAGTTTCGGCATGTGGAATTCGCGCCTGATCGCATCGACGACCCGGTCACACAATTCCTTGGTATACCCCGTGGGTTGGTGCGAGGCATTCTGGTAGGAAAGCGGTACGTTGGCGGCGCGATATCCGATAATGATCGTTCCGCGCTGCCTTGCCCTTTCCAGGGTCTTCAACTCCCTGGGCCTGGGCGCGTCCGCCGCGTCGGGCAATGTGTTCCCGGGGGCGGGAAACACCGTTACATTCTCTCCCCCGGGGACGGAAGGGCTATCTTCCAGGGGGGCATTCTGTGCGGGCGCGGGCGGCGCGTCTTCAGCGGCGGCCTGCTCCGGCGACAGGAAACAGGCAAACATGCAGGCAAACGCAAGCGCCGCGATTGTTCGCGCGTCTATTCGTTGTAGGCTCACGGCTGTGCGCTCCATCTGGAAACAGGGGCAGTATCCTCGCCGCGATGGTGCAGGGCGATTTCTTCGAAACCTTCGGCGACATCACGGAAAACATGGATGAGCGCCGGATCGAAATGTGTTCCTTCTCCATCCAGGATGATGGATTTCGCCATATCCAGCGGCATGGGGTCTTTATAGGGGCGAGCGGAAATCAGCGCGTCGTAAACGTCGGCGATGGCCATTATCCTGCCTTGCAGCGGAATGTCTTCCCCGGACAAACCGTTTGGATATCCCGATCCATCCCATTTTTCGTGGTGATAACCCGCGAAACATTTGGCATGGTGCAGGAAACTGTGCGCCTGTGTTTCTTTTTCGATTCTCTCGATTGCATCCACGCCGCGGTTGACATGTGTTTTCATGATCGAGAATTCGTCCGGCGTCAGTTTGCCCGGCTTGTTCAGGATGGAATCGCTGATGGAGATCTTGCCCACGTCGTGCAGTTGCGCCGATGGAATCAGGAAGGTCAAATCCCATGACGAGGCTTCTTCTTCATAGACGCCGTCTGTAATCATCCGATGCACCAAAAGACTCAGATAACGCTGCGTGCGTTCGATATGGCCGCCGGTCTTCTTGTCCCGGAATTCAACCAGTTCGGCAATGACATTCAGGATGCCGAATTGCAGCTTGAGAATCTGCTCGGTTTTCTGCTCGACCATTTTCGCCAGGTTTTTATTGTAGTTTTCCAGGTTTTTTTCTTGCGTGGCGATCAGGAGCTGGTTTTCGATCCGCTTCTGCAACAGCGGGGCGGAGAATGGTTTGGTGACGTAATCTATCGCGCCCAGCGAGAGTCCTTCCAGTTCGCTGCCCTCGTCGCTGCGCGAGGTCAGGAAAATGACGGGTATCCGGCGGAAACGCGCATCGGCTTTCAGTTCCTTGATGGCCTCGTAACCGCTCATTTCCGGCATTTCGATGTCCAGCAAGATGAGGTCGGGCGTGATCTTTTGCAACAGATCGAAGAGCATCCGCGCCGAAGGCAGGGCATAGATATCGTAATGCTCGGAGAGCATGCTGCGAGCAATCTTCAGATTGGTCACATTGTCGTCGACGACGGCCACCGTTTGCCGCAATTTCGTGATCGCATCCATTTTCGTTCCTTGCCGGCCCTCAGGTTGTTTCCTGTCTCCGTTGAACAAGGCGTTCGCGTATCGCCGCGAATTCCATCCGGTCGACTTGTTCGCGCAACCAGGCGATCAATTCCGCCTGCGTTTCGTATTTGAAAGCTTCGAGAGCATCCATGGTTTCTTCCAGGATGTCGATCTTGAAATCCGCCGCGGCTTCTTCTATTTTGGTCAACAGGGCTTCATCGGGAGCATGGCGGCTTTCCTTTTCTTTTTCACTGTCGTCCGGGGCGGCATCGCCCGACAGGGCGGCAAGGCGGGACAGTAATGCCTCGGCGGCTTCGATGAAGGACGGGTTATTCCGGAGCACGAATTCAATATTGCCCGCCTTGGCGGCGAGTTCCAGTTCTTCGGCCTTCTTGCCGACATCGCGGGCTTCGACGCCGTAACTGCTGCCCTTGATGCCGTGAATAGTGATCGCATAATCCGGCAGGGTTTGTTCGCTCACTTCACGGATTCGATCGAGAAGATGCGCCGTGTTTGCCCTGTATGACTGGATGACCGAAAGATAAATACTTTCGTCTCCGCCAAAACGTTCGAGTCCCGCCACCCAGTCGATGCCATCGATTTGCGGAATGATTTCGTCGACGTGTTTCACCGTATTGGCGGAAGACGCGGCGCCATCCGCTTTTTCCGGCGTTTCCGGCTCGTGTTCGAGTTCGAGTTCCTTGTGGCGAACCCATTGGCGAAGGATGGAATCCATCCTCATCATGTCTATCGGCTTGGTCAGGAATGCCTGGAAACCATGTTGCAGGAAGAGTTCTTCGTTGCCGATGATGGCATTGGCGGTCAGGGCAATGATGGGAATGGTCCTGGCGTAATCGCTGTCGATTTCTTCCCGGATGACGCGCGTGGTTTCCATGCCGTCCATTTCGGGCATCATGTGATCCATGAATATGGCGTCATATTTCGGCTCGCCCGCGCGCACGAGATCGACCGCCTCGAAGCCGCTGGTGACACAATCCACTTTCATGCCATAGGGTTTCATGATGCCCTTGGCGACATCGAGATTGGTTTGCACGTCATCCACCACGAGCACCCTGGCGTAAGGCATTTGCACCCGGATCAGTTCCTTGCCGCGCACGCGTTTATTGACGGAATAGCGAAAACCGCGCAGGGCTTCGGCGGTCATGGGGCCGATCGGCGTATCGGAGACGAGTTTTTGCCAGACGCGCACGACAAACGTGCTGCCTTGCCCATAGACGCTTTCGACCGAAACCGAGCCGCTCATCATTTCCGCCAGGCGCCGGGTAATGGAAAGTCCCAGCCCCGTACCTTCGATCGCGCGATTGCTGCGGGTATCGACCTGATTGTAGTCGGCGAAGAGTTTGCCGATGTCTTCCGGGCGGATACCGATGCCGCTATCCCTGATGCTACTGATCAGCCAGACGCCGTCGTCGCCGTCCCGTTCCCAGCCGATCGTCCATTCTATTGTTCCTTCGCGCGTGTATTTGCAGGCGTTGCTCAACAGATTGTTGAAAATCTGCTTGATCCGCAATTCGTCGCCGTTCAACCTGCTCGGCAGCGTTTCGTCGACCAGCAGCTTGAAAACAATGGGTTTGTCCGCGATGCGCAATACGTTCAGGCTGCGCGTATCGTTGATCATGCTTGGCACGTCGTAATCCACCGCGATGAGCTCCAACTTGCCGGATTCGATCTTGGCGATATCGAGCAGGTCATTGACGATGCCCAGCAGCGTCATTCCGGAACTGTATATTTTCTCCAGGTTGATTATTTCCTCGTTCGGCAGCTTGCCTTCATTCAGCGCCAATTCGCTCAGGCCGATGATGGCATTGAGCGGGGTGCGCATTTCGTGGCTGGTATTGGCGAGGAAGGAGCTCTTCGCCATCGAGGCGTTTTCGGCGATCAATTTCATTTCGTGCAGCGCTTCGAAAGGCTTGGCGATGACTCCCGCGGCAAAAAACGCCACGATCGCGCCGATGACGAGAATGGTCGTACCCGAAACCAGCAGCATCTTTTCGGTCTGGGCGACGGGCGTCGCCGACGCCGGCGCGGTGACGCCCACGGACCAGCCATCCGAACCGGGTATGGGGTCGTAGGCGCAGAGGTATTTCACGTTATCCCGGAAATAGTGGCCTATTCCGGATTCGCCCTTCGTCATGCGCTCGAAAATATGCTCTCTGTCATCGTACAGGAGTTTGCTCTTCGCCATTTCGACGAGGTTGTAACGCTCCCGCTCCGATACGTGGCGCGTGTTGGCGATGATGTTGCCGGTCTTGTCGAGTACGAAGACATGGCCGCTGCCGAGAACCTTGAATTCGTTTACCAGGTCGCTGATGATGAGACCGGGCAGGGTGGAAATGAGGATGTGCTGCCCGCTGACCGGCGCATAGACCCGGATGAGCAGGCTGCCGTCCCCGGCGATTTCCGTGGGCGAGACGATGGCTTCTCCACTGTAGGCGCGCCGGGCGAGTTCATTGCCGGCGTATGAGGCATCCGGCGCATAGTCGCCGTAAGCCGCGACGCTTTTGTATTTGGAATTGAAAACCGCCATCGAGATGTATTGATAATTTCGCACTTCCGCTTGCAGCACCCTGACCGCGTCCGCCGGCTTGATTATTTTTCCTTTCGAAAAGTCGTAGAGACGGTCGGAAGCTCCCCGCGCTTCGCGCTTGAGCAGTCTCAGGCGCTCCGAAACGAGCTTGCTGGCGACGCTGCTGAGCATTTTCATGTCATCGGCGACGATCGCCGCCATGCCGTTCCGGATGGAGGAAAGCCCGGAGCCCAGGCTCAATACCGTGACCATCGTCGTGATGACGATGATGGTGAGAAGCGCTTGTAACCTGATTTTCACGATGGCCGGCCCGCGCATGCCTGCCGATTGTGACAGGCAAAATATCAAAACGATGTCAATTGCCGATACTACTTTTGCGTCTTGGCTATTTTTACCACTGCCCAATATCGACGTTGTGACCTTTGCCACGACAAGGGCATTTAATGCAAATGGAGTGTAAAATCCGGCGCACCGCGCTTACCGCGCGCCCCGCGCTATTTTTCCCGGCGTGGAAAATGGCGCGCCCGCGCGCGGGAAAAATGCACGGCGGAGAAAACGCCGCGAAAAAGCAGGGGAACAAACCTTCGCGGAAGAGGCGCGGCGGATATATTTTCGCGCGGCATGAGGAAAGCCGCGCTGAAAAGGGAGAAGAAGAAACGGGACGCCCGTCCACGCCCCGCCGCCAAGAAAACAGTGTCGATGCGCGCCGTTTGGCACGAAGCCCTCTCCCGCCCTTCGGGCACCCTCCCCCGCAAGCGGGGGAGGGAAGTCCATCGGAAGATCCCGCCATTACAAAAACCGCCCCACCCCCATCATTGCGAAAGCCGCCACCCTCGTCATTGCGAGGAGCGCGAGCGACGTGGTAGTCCAGCGCGTTCCACCCGGCGCGTGAGCGCCGCTGGATGAAGGGTGGAGAACTGGTTGGTTGTTGTGACGGCGCGCTAGATGCGCAAGAGTAGCGCGGGAATGAAGGACGGCGCCTCGCTGGCATGGGCCGTGAGGGCGAAGAACATCAGCGTGCCCAGCATCAGGATAGAGATTGCCAGCGGTTTCATGCTTGTCTCCCAGTCAACGATGTCCCTGATGCCAAGGCGCGCGCCGGCGCGGGTAAATTCGTCTTCACGAGCGGAAAATCCTGTGCTTTCCCGCCGGCTTCGTTCCGGAGAGTCGCGGGTAAGACCATGCGATCAGGCGCCGGGATGCGGATATTGCCGGAGAGAAGATGGCCGGACGATGCGGTCAACATGAATCGAGCCTTTGTGCCAGTCGCTGATAAATAATAACTGTTATCAGTTTAGCCGTAAAATTCGCGCTGTCAAACTCCACGGTGGTCTTGTTTGGCTTGCTGGAAAGTTACAGATGAAAGTTACGGGTGATGAGCGGGCGCGCCGCATCGGCATCGCCCTTCCGGTCGCCTGGGCGGGCGGGACCCCCGTGCGCAACGGGCCTCGCATCGCCGCCATCCCCGAACCCTTGCGGTTCTGGTCGTTGAGCTTCGCGGCGTTTCCGGTTACATGACGTTGCGCACAGGCGTTCGCCAACGCCGGTACAAATGCCTTTGCTCGGTCAGTTCTTGCGGGCGATGGCGCGATTGCCGATGTCGCGGCGGTATTGCATGCCGGGGAAGGAGATCGTGGCCGCGAGTTCGTAGGCTCGTTTCTGCGCGGCGCGCACGTTGTCGCCCAGGACGGTGACGCAGAGCACGCGGCCTCCGGCGGTGACGATCTGGCCGTTTTTTTCCGCCGTGCCCGCGTGGAAGACGTGCGCGTCATCGTCGCCGAAGGAGTTGCCCGCGGGCAGTCCCTGGATGGCGTCGCCCTTGCGCGGCTCGCCGGGGTAGTTGGCGGCGGCCAGCACCACGCCGAGCGCCACGCGCCGGTCCCATTCGGCTTCGGCCGTGCCGAGGCCGCCGTCTACGCCGTGTTCCAGCAGTTTCAGGAGGTCGGTCTTGAGCCGCATCAGGATCGGTTGGGTTTCGGGGTCGCCCATGCGGCAGTTGAATTCCAGCGTCTTGATGCCGCCATCTTTGCCGATCATCAGTCCGGCGTAAAGGAAGCCGGTGAAGGGGACGTTTTCGGCGGCCATGCCCTTGATCGTGGGGTGGATGACTTCGCGCATGATCCTGGCGTGGATGTCGGGGGTGACGATGGGGGCGGGGGAATAGGCGCCCATACCGCCGGTGTTGGGGCCGGTGTCGCCGTCGCCGATGCGTTTGTGATCCTGGCTGGAGGCGAGCGGCAGGACGTCCTTGCCGTCGGCCATGACGATGAAACTGACTTCTTCGCCTTCGAGGAATTCTTCGATCACGATCCGCGCGCGCGCGCGTCCCGCCTTGCCGCCGGGGAGCATGCCGTCGATGGCGGCGTGCGCTTCTTCCAGGGTGGCGGCGACGACCACGCCCTTGCCCGCGGCGAGGCCGTCGGCCTTGATGACGATGGGGGCGCCTTGTTTTTCCACGTGGGCGTGCGCGGCGGCGGCGTCCGTGAAGGTCTCGAACGCGGCGGTTGGAATGCCGTGCCGCGTCATGAATTGTTTGGCGAAATCCTTGGAGGATTCGAGTTGCGCCGCGGCTTTCGTCGGCCCGAAGATTTTCAGGTTGCGGGCGCGGAAAATGTCGACGATGCCCGCGGCCAGGGGGGCTTCCGGCCCGACGACGGTGAGATGGATTTTGTTTTCGCTGGCGAAGGCGGCGAGTTCTTCCGGGTCGGTGAGCGGCAGGTTTTCCAGTTCATGTTCGCGGGAGATACCGGCGTTGCCCGGCGCGACGTAGATTTTCTGTAGACCGGGACTCCGCGCCAGCCGCCATGCCAATGCGTGTTCACGTCCGCCGGAGCCGATAATGAGGAGTTTCATCTGGTCATATCCTTTATTTATTGTTGGAAGTTGGAAGCCGGCGGCGAGGCCGGAGGGGGCTTTTCCGAAAGTCTTCGGATTTTTCGGTTCAGTGCCGGAAGTGGCGTGCGCCGGTGAAGACCATCGCCAGTCCGTGTTCGTCGGCGGCGGCGATGACTTCTTCGTCGCGCACCGAGCCGCCGGGCTGGATGACGGCGGCCGCGCCGCTCGCGGCGAGTATGTCGATGCCGTCGCGGAACGGGAAGAAGGCGTCCGAGGCGACTACGGAACCCTCCAGCGCCAGCCCGGCGTTTCGCGCCTTGATGCTGGCGATGCGGGTGGAGTCGACGCGGCTCATCTGGCCCGCGCCCACGCCCAGGGTCATGCCGCCGCTGCAGAAGACGATGGCGTTGGATTTCACGAACCTGGCGACGCGCTCGGCGAAAAGAAGGTCTTCGATCTGCTCCGGGGTCGGCGCTTTTTTCGTCACTATTTTCAGGTCTTGCGGCCCGGGGTCGAAATCGTCCGGCGTCTGCGCGAGCAGGCCGCCGCCGACGCGCTTGAATTCCAGCGCGCGACGGGGGGCGCCGCCGCGGGCCTCCAAGGACGTTTCCAGTACGCGCAGGTTTTGTTTCGCGGACAGCAGCGCTCTGGCGGCATCGGTGAAGGCGGGGGCGATCAGCACTTCGACGAAATGCTTGTGCGCGCTCATCGCTTCCACGACGGCGGCGTCCACTTCGCCATTGAAGGCGATGATGCCGCCGAAGGCGGAGGTGGAATCGGTCTTGAACGCTTTTTCGTAGGCTTCTTCCAGCCCGGCGGCGATGGCGACGCCGCAGGGGTTGGCGTGTTTGACGATGACGCAGGCGGGCGCGGCGAAGGTCTTGACACACTCCCAGGCCGCGTCGGAGTCGGCGATGTTGTTATAGGAGAGTTCCTTGCCTTGCAATTGGCGGCAGGCGGCGATGCTGTCCGGCGGCGCGCCCGGTTCGCGGTAAAAAGCGGCTTGCTGGTGCGGGTTTTCGCCATAGCGCAGGGTCTGGGCGCGATCGAGGGCGAGATGCAGGCGCGCGGGGAAGGGCGCCGGGGCGGGGGCGGGTTTTTCCGGCCCGGCTTCCACGCCTTCGGGTGCGGCGGTGAGCCAGTTGGCGATCATGCCGTCGTAGCGGGCGGTGTGGGCGAAGGCTTTCCTGGCGAGCGCGAAGCGGGTGGAGAGCGCCAGCGCGCCGCCGTTCGCTTCCAGTTCGGCCAGCACGCCAGCGTAGTCCGCCGGGTCGGTGACGATCGCTACGCCCGCGTAGTTCTTGGCGGCGGAGCGCACCATCGCCGGGCCGCCGATGTCGATGTTCTCGATGGCCTCGGCCAGCGTCACGCCGGGCCGGGCGACGGTTTTCTCGAAGGGATAGAGGTTGACGCAGACGAGGTCGATCGTCGAAATGCCGTGCGCCCGCAAGGTTTCCAGATGCGCGGGCAGGTCGCGGCGGGCGAGGATGCCGCCATGCACTTTTGGATGCAGGGTCTTGACGCGGCCATCGAGCATTTCGGGGAAGCCGGTGTGGTCGGCAATCTCGGTGACGGTCAGCCCGGCGTCTTTCAGGAGGCGGGCGGTGCCGCCGGTGGAGAGCAGCTCGACGCCGAGGGCGGCGAGTCCCTGGGCGAAGGCAAGGACGCCTTCTTTGTCGGAGACGGAGATGAGGGCTTGGGCGATTTTCATCTGGCGGTGCTGGAAGCGCAAAAAAGCGGAAGGGGAAAAACGAAGGAAGACAGCGGGAAAGCGCCGCGCCTCACAGCAAGCTGTTGTCGATGAGTTTGCGGCGCAGGGTGTTGCGGTTGATGCCGAGCAGTTCGGCGGCGGCGCTCTGGTTGCCGTGGGTACGGTCGAGCACGTACTGGAGCATCGGTTTTTCGACGCTCTTGATGACCATTTCGTAGACCGCCATGGGTTTCTCGCCGTCGAGATCGCGGAAATATTGCTCCAGCGTGCACAGCACGGCGTCGGCGATTCCGTTGTGGTGAGCGTTCATGCCGCCAGCTCCCGTGATGCCGGGGTTTCGTCCGCCGCGCCGCGGTAATGAAGCCGCTCGTCCGCTTCGGCCAGGCGGTCGAAGAACCCCTCGACCGCCGCGCGCTGGGCGGCGGGGTCGGTGATCTGATTCATCGTGCGCCGGAAAGCCGCTGATCCGGCAAGTCCCTTGGTGTACCAGCCGATGTGTTTGCGCGCGATCATGACTCCGGTCTCGATGCCGTAGAAGGCATGGAGGTCGTCGAGATGTGCGCGGCAGACGCGGCGGATTTCGCTCACGCGCGGCGCGGGCAACAGCGCGCCAGTGGCGAGGAAATGTTCGATTTCGCGGAAAATCCACGGACGCCCCTGGGCGGCGCGGCCAATCATCAGGCCGTCCGCGCCGCTGCGGTCGAGGACGAAACGGGCTTTTTCAGGCGAACCGATGTCGCCATTGGCAATGACCGGAATGCCGACGCGCGCCTTGACCTCGGCAATGGTGTCGTATTCGGCTTCGCCCGTGTATTGGTCGGCGCGGGTGCGGCCATGGATGGCGAGCGCGCGAATGCCGCAATCTTCGGCAATGCGGGCGATGGCCGCCGCGTTCTTGTGGGCGCGATCCCAGCCCGTGCGGATTTTGAGCGTCACCGGCGTCTCCGGCACGGCGCGCACCACGGCGGCGAGGATGCGGGCGACGAGCGC
Source organism: Azoarcus sp. (assembly GCA_031259795.1). Taxonomy (GTDB): domain Bacteria; phylum Pseudomonadota; class Gammaproteobacteria; order Burkholderiales; family Rhodocyclaceae; genus WRNU01. The sequence goes on along the minus strand of JAIRLA010000179.1, from coordinate 8,703 downwards.
CTCGTCCCGCATCAGCGCCGAACCGGCCATGACATTGCAGACTTTTTTCGCCGGACAGCCCATGTTGATGTCGATGATCTGCGCGCCGCGCCCGGTGTTGTAGCGCGCCGCCTCGGCCAGCATGGCGGGATCGGCCCCGGCGATCTGCACCGAAACCGGCCCCGGCTCGCCCGCGTGATCGGCGCGCCGCCGCGTCTTGGCGCTGCCATAGAGCAATGAATTGGATGTCACCATCTCGGAGACCGCCATTCCCGCCCCCATCCGTTTGCACAACTGGCGGAAGGGACGATCCGTCACCCCGGCCATGGGAGCGACGAAAAGATTGTTGCGCAAGGTAAAACCAGCGAACTGCATCGACGAAACACCGCGAAAGAGACGTATCTTACCTCAAGCGCCATCCCGCCCGGCAGCTATCAGCGCTTCGATTTCGTCGACCTCGCGCGGCGCGCCGCCGGTGAGGCACTCGCAGCCGCTGGCCGTGACCAGGACGTTGTCCTCGATGCGGATGCCGATATTCCAGAAGGCTTCCGGCACGTCATCGGCGGGACGGATGTAACAGCCCGGCTCGATGGTGAGCGTCATGCCCGGCGCGAACGGGCGCCATTTGCCGTCGATCTTGTACGCGCCGGCATCGTGCACATCCAGCCCCAGCCAATGGCCGGTGCGGTGCATATAGAAGCGGCGATAGGCGCCGGTTTCGATCAGGTCTTCCGTCGCGCCCGCGAGCAGGCCCAGGTCGGCGAAACCTTGCGCGAGCGCGGCGACAGCCGCTTCGTGCGGCGCATTCCAGTCGTTGCCGGGACGCACCGCCGCATGCGCGGCGCGGTTGGCGGCGAGCACGAGCTGGTAGAGATCGCGCTGCGGGCCGCTGAAACGGCCAGTGACCGGGAAAGTGCGGGTGATATCCGAAGCATAGCCGTCGAGTTCGCAGCCCGCGTCGATCAGCAACAATTCACCGTCGGCCATGCGGCGGTCGTTGTCGACATAATGCAGCACGCAAGCATTGGGGCCGCTGGCGACGATCGAAGGGTAAGCGGGAAACTGGCTGCCCGCGGCGCGGAAAACGCGCAGCAGTTCGGCCTCGATCTCGTACTCGAAGCGCCCGGCGCGCACGGCGCGCATCGCCTGGCAATGGGCGGCGGCGGAAATTTCCCCGGCGCGGCGCATGAGCGCTATTTCGGCGGCGTCCTTGACGAGGCGCATTTCGTCGAGCGCGGCGGAAATCTCATGCACGGTGCGCGGCGCCTGCGTTCCGGCGCGGACATTGGCGCGGGCGCGCTCCAGCGCGGCCAGGATGCGCCGATCCCATTCCGGATGCACGGCGAGTCCCGTCCATAACGCGGGCTGGTCGGCGAGCAATTCGGGCAGCCTGCGCTCGAACTCGTCGACCGGCCACGCCGCGTCGAAACCGAAACGCTCGGCGGCGGCCTCGGGGCCATGGCGGTAGCCCGTCCAGATTTCCTGTCCCTCGTCCCTGGCGCGGCAAAACAGGAATTGCCGCGGCGTCTCGCTCGCCACCAGCACAAGGACGGCTTCCGGTTCGCGGAAACCGCTGAGATAAAGAAACTGGCTGTCGGGACGGTAGGGATAGTTCGTGCCGCGATTGCGCTCGCGCTCGGGCGCGGTGGGTACGACCGCCACGCCGCCGCCCTGCGCCAGCATGTGCGCCAGCAGGCGCTCGCGGCGGGCGCGAAAAGGAAAATCCGGGGCCGGCTCCGGAGACGCGGATGGAAAACGGGTCATGGGCGGCTCTGCCAGAGTTTGATCAGTTCGTCGCGCGCCCCGGCGATATCGTCGATCGGAATGCCGATGACCGGGCCGGAAAGCGTGTACCCCTCGCAATTGCCGCGCAGGCGCACCGCGCCGCCAGCCGCCACCAGCGTAACGGCGCCCTCGCCCTGTTGCAGACGATGCTGGCGATCGGCCTCGTCGACCATGACGCTGCCGTTGGTCAGATTGAGCGTGGCGTTGACCGTGATGTCCTTGAGCGTGCCGCCGGACTTCAATTGCCCTTCCACCTGGCAAGGCACCAGGCGATATTCATTGACCAGCGCCAGCGCGTGGCGGCGCAGATGACGGCGCAGATCCCCGCCCGCGGGCTTCTTGGCGGCGGCCTGATGCGCCAGACGGTCGAGTTCCTCGTCGGTCAGATGCGGCGCGGCGGCGATCAACTCCGCGCGCGCAATGGCCGGCGCGCAAAGATCGACGGCATCGAAATGGAAATGATGGCTGATGAGACGGGCATTTGCCTTGGCGAGCTGGCTTCCCGTGATCTTGGGCATCCCCTGGAGCACGAGCGGGCCGAGAATTTCGCTGAACCTGCGGCACAAGGCGGCATGATCGCCCTCCAGCAGCGTCTCGGGCGCGGCGATCTCGAATTCAAACGCAACGTGCAATCGCAAGTTGGCCTTGGACATGGCGCGGCTCCCGATGACAGCCCGGCGCATACCGCCGGGCGGAGAATGGACAAAAAGGGCGAAAGCGGCTCAACGCACGAGCTGGGCCAACTCACCGGCTCCGTAGCGGGCGGCCATCCTGTCGAGCGCGATGGCCTTGATACGGGAAGCATGCCCGGCGCTGCCGAAAGCCTCGAAGCGGGACACACAGACCGCCCTGGCGGCCTCGCGCGCGGGCCTGTTGAATTCGCGCGGATCGAACCTGGCGGGATTCTCCGCCAAGAACTTGCGCACCGCCCCGGTCATGGCGAGGCGAATATCGGTGTCGATATTGATCTTGCGCACGCCATGGCGGATCGCGGTCTGGATTTCCTCGACCGGCACGCCGTAAGTCTCTTTCATCTCGCCGCCGTACTGGCGGATGATCGCCAGGAGCTCCTGCGGCACCGAACTGGAGCCATGCATCACCAGATGCGTATTGGGCAAGCGCGCGTGGATGGCCTTGACACGCTCAATGGCGAGGATGTCGCCCGTGGGCTTGCGCGTGAACTTGTAAGCGCCGTGGCTGGTGCCGATGGCGATGGCGAGCGCGTCGCAATCGGTCTGGCGCACGAAATCGGCGGCCTGGTCCGGATCGGTGAGCAGCATCGAACGGTCGAGCCTGCCCTCCGCGCCGATGCCGTCCTCCTCGCCCGCCTGCCCGGTTTCGAGCGAACCGAGGCAACCGAGTTCAGCCTCCACCGTCACCCCGATAGCGTGGGAAAACTTCACCACCTCGCGGCTCACGGCGACGTTGTATTCATAGGAAGAAGGCGTCTTGCCGTCCTCCAGCAGCGAGCCGTCCATCATTACGCTGGAAAAACCGGAACGGATCGCGCCCATGCACACCGCCGGACTCTGGCCGTGATCCTGGTGCATGACCACCGGAATGTGGGGATAAGCCTCCACCGCCGCGTCGATGAGATGGCGCAGGAACGCCTCCCCGGCATACTTGCGGGCGCCGGCCGAAGCCTGCATGATAACCGGGCTATCGGTCTGCGCCGCGGCTTCCATGATGGCCTGCACCTGTTCCAGATTATTGACATTGAAAGCAGGCAGGCCGTAATCATTTTCGGCGGCGTGATCGAGCAATTGCCGCATGGACACAAGGGGCATCGGGGGGTCTCTCCATGACCCGGCGCGGACTGGCCGGGATTGTGCGTTGGGAAAATCCGGACGGGCAAGATTTTATCCCTTGCGCCCGGCGCGCGCGACACAAGTCTTTCTTGTCTGCACGAGATGATATATGATCCTCCAGTCCGTTTATGACGAGCGGAATATAATGGCGAGCCTGATAACGAGCGAAACATGAAAATTCTGGCGTGGATACTTCTGATACTGCTGATCGCGGGGCTGGTCGTGGGCGCGTTTTTCTATATCCGCGCCCAGATGCGGGAAGAGAAAAAACAGGGCGGGAGCGGGACGCTCTTCTCCAGGAACAAAGGGGAGCCGGTGCGCCTGTTCGCATACCGGGCCGTGGAATTGCAACTTTGCGTCGATCCCTGTGAAGTCGGGATTTCCATCGCCGGCAAACGTCTCCTGCGGGAAAACACGCCCGCCCTGCCCCTGCCGGGCTGCAAGCGCAAGGAATGCGAATGCAGCTACGTCCAGCACGACGACCGCCGCTCCTCGCAACCCCGCCGCGACATGTCCCTGTACGGCGTATCCATCAGCAAGGCAAGGCAAGGAGACGAGCGCCGCAAAAAAGGACTGCTCGGCAGGCGCAAGACAGACAAGCCGAAACCGGTACAAGAGCGAGAGCGCTGAGGGCATCAGGGATCGGCAACCGGATTCAGTCAACGCCGCGCTCTCGCAATGACGAATTCCCCTCGCCCGCTTGGCATAGATATCTACACACTCCACAATAATTGGCGATAAGAACAGTGGAGCTGCGCGCCGGATGGTACGAAGCCCTCTCCCGCCCTTCGGGCACCCTCACGCCCGCCAAGCGGGGGAGGGGAGTCCATCGGAATAATTCGCCATTACGAAAGCCGCCCCCTTCGTCATTGCGAGGAGCGCAGCCGACGTGGCAATCCAGTTCGTTCTATGCGGCGCGTGAGCGCCGCTGTTATCCAATGCCGTGTCTTCCAGCGGGGGGCGGCGCTCGTTGCGGGGAGAGAACGCTCTTTCAAACAGGATGAATACTGAAAACCAGCAAGCGCGTGCGCCGCCGGTCGGCGATTTCGATCGTGCGGTCAGGCTCTTGTCCCGGGATGCCGAAGCTGTTGCTGACGAGCAGGCTGCCGGGTTTCATTTCGCGCTGCGCTTTTTCCCAGACTGCGCGCATGGGTACCGGGGAGAGGAAGGCGTATACGAGATCGTATTCCGCCCAGGAATGGGTGAAGAAATCTCCGCGGATGACCGTGACGCCGGGGTGTTTGCGTGTGCGCAGGCGCGCGAGCGCGAAGGGGGCGGGGGCGGTTTCGATGCCTGTCAGGCGGAGATCGGGGCGTTGCGTGGCGAGGGCCGCGAGCAGGGAGCCGATGCCGCAGCCGATGTCGAGCACGGCGGCGGGGCCTGGAGGCAGCAAGGCCGCGACGGCGGCGGCGCTGGGGCGGTTGGTGAGAAAGAGCGGAACTTGGGTGCGGAAGCTGCTCCAGTAGATCAGCGCCAGCGCGGCGAAGGCGGCGAACCATGCGCCCGGCGGCAACGCCAGCGCTTGGGCGGCGAGCGCCAGCGGAGTGAAGGCGAGATGGATCGGCAGCCACCAGCGCGCGCTGCGCAGGCTCGCCGCCAGTGCGGCGGCTGCCGCGCCCTGGATGAATGCCAGCGGCCATGCTCCGGCGGGCAGCAGGCCGCAGCGCCCCAGCAGCCAGGCCGCGCCCCAGCCGCCGATCTGGGCGAGAAGCGCTTTGCGGGCGGGCGGCATGGCGGCGAGATATTTCAGTATGCGCGGGAAGGGCGCGGCGGTCTCCGGCGGGCGGGCGGGCGCCGCGCGCGGAGCTTGCCTCGTGGCCAGGGCGTCCCCAGGAGGCGTCTTGTTTATTGGCGCTGCCGGCGGGCGGTGGCGTTTCATGCGTTGCCGGTGGGCGATGGCGTTTCACGCCTTGCCGTTGCGCGCCCGGGCGAGGGCTTGCGCCAGGTAGCGCCCCGTGTGGCCCGCGGCGCAGGCGGCGACGGTCTCCGGCGTACCGGCGCAGACCAGTTCGCCGCCGCCGTTGCCGCCTTCCGGGCCGAGGTCGATGATCCAGTCGGCGGTCTTGATGACGTCGTGGTTGTGTTCGATGACGATGATGGTGTTGCCGTTGTCGCGCAGGCGGGCGAGGACGCGGAGGAGGAGTTCGATGTCCTGGAAGTGCAGGCCGGTGGTCGGCTCGTCGAGGATGTAGAGGGTGCGGCCCGTGTCGCGTTTGGAGAGTTCGAGCGCAAGCTTGACCCGTTGCGCTTCGCCGCCGGAGAGCGTGGTGGCGCTTTGCCCGAGGCGGATGTAGCCGAGTCCGACATCGGCCAGGGTTTCGAGCTTGCGCGCGATGGCAGGTACCGCGCCGAAGAAGACCAGCGCCTGGTCGACGGTCATTTCCAGCACTTCGTGGATGTTGCGCCCCTTGTAGCGGATTTCCAGGGTTTCGTGGTTGTAGCGCTGGCCGTGGCAACTGTCGCAGGGGACGTACATGTCGGGCAGGAAGTGCATTTCGACCCGGATCATGCCGTCGCCCTGGCAGGCTTCGCAGCGCCCGCCCTTGACGTTGAACGAGAAGCGGCCCGGCCCGTAGCCGCGCGCGCGCGCTTCGGGGACGCCGGCGAAGAGTTCGCGGATCGGAGTCATCAGGCCGGTGTAGGTGGCGGGGTTGGAGCGCGGCGTGCGCCCGATCGGCGATTGGTCGACGTTGATGACGCGGTCGAGCGCTTCCAGGCCGAGGATGGCGTCATGCGGCGCGGCTTCCAGGCTCGCGCCGTTGAGCTGGCGGGCGGCGGCGGCGCCCAGGGTGTCGTTGACCAAGGTGGATTTGCCCGAACCCGAGACGCCGGTGACGCAGGTCAACAGCCCGATGGGGATGGCGATGTCGAGATTCTTGAGATTGTGGCCGCATGCGCCGGCGATGTGGATCGCGGGCGCGTTTTCCGCAAAGGCGCGGCGGGCGGGGAGCGCGATCCCGCGGCGTCCGGCCAGCCAGGCGCCGGTGATGGAGGCGGGGTTGGCGATGACCGCGGCGGGCAGGCCGCAGGCGATGACTTCGCCGCCGTGTTCGCCCGCGCCCGGCCCCATGTCGACGAGATAGTCCGCGCTGCGGATGGCCTCTTCGTCATGTTCGACGACGATGACGGTGTTGCCGAGATCGCGCAACCGCCCCAGAGTCTCCAGCAGGCGGCCATTGTCGCGCTGGTGCAGGCCGATGGAAGGCTCGTCGAGCACGTACATGACGCCGGTCAGCCCCGAGCCGATCTGGCTGGCGAGCCGGATGCGCTGCGCTTCGCCGCCGGAGAGGGTGTCGGTGGCGCGGTCGAGGCTCAGGTAGCCCAGGCCGACATCGGTGAGGAAGTTCAGGCGCGCGCTGATTTCCTTGACGATTTTCTCCGCGATGAGGGCGCGCTGGCCGTCGAGCCGCAGGGAGGTGAAGAATTCCAGGCAGCGCGACAGCGGCATGCGGGCGATGGCGGCCAGCGACAGGCCGTCGACCAGGACGTGACGGGCGGCGGGGGTGAGCCTGGCGCCGCCGCAGTCCGGGCAGGCGCGGCTGGCGCGGTATTTGAGCAGTTCTTCGCGCACCGCCGCCGAGTCGGTGTCGCGGAAGCGCCGTTCGAGGTTGGGGATGATGCCCTCGAACGGGTGCGCCTTGCTCACCATGCGGCCTTTGTCGGAGAGGTAGCGGAAGGCGATGTTTTCTTCTCCCGAACCGTACAGCACGATGTCGCGCACGTTGTCTGGCAGAGCAGCGAAGGGCGTGTCGACGTCGAAGCCGTAGTGCGCGGCCAGGCAGGCGATCATCTGGAAATAGAACTGGTTGCGCCGGTCCCACCCCCGGATCGCGCCGGCGGCCAGCGACAGGTCGGGATGCGCGACGACCCGGGCGGGATCGAAAAAGTCGATTTGCCCAAGACCGTCGCAACGCGGGCAAGCGCCCGCCGGGTTGTTGAACGAGAACAGCCGCGGTTCGAGTTCGGGCAGGGAGAAATCGCACACCGGGCAGGCGAAGCGGGCCGAAAACAGGTATTGCCCGCCGCCGTCCGTCCTGTCCATCTCCACCGCGAGCGCGCGCCCGTTGCCGTGCGTGAGCGCGGTCTCGAAAGATTCGGCCAGCCTGCCGCGCAGTTCGGGCCGCACCCGCAGGCGGTCGACGACGACTTCGATTTCGTGACGGCGATTCTTGTCCAGCGCCGGCAGCGCGTCGAGTTCATGGATGACGCCGTCGACCCGCACCCGCACGAATCCCTGCGCGGCGAGATCGGCGAACATATCCTGCCGTTCGCCCTTTTTGCCGCTGGCCAGCGGAGCGAGGATCATCACCCGCGCGTCGGCGGGCAGCGCCAGCACCTGATCGACCATTTGCGCCACGCTTTGCGCATCGAGGGCGCGTTCGGGATGGCGGGGGCAATGCGGCGTACCGGCGCGGGCGAAGAGCAGGCGCAAGTAATCGTGGATTTCGGTGACGGTGCCGACGGTGGAGCGCGGGTTGTGGCTGGCGGCTTTCTGCTCGATGGAGATGGCTGGCGACAGCCCCGCGATCAGGTCGACGTCGGGTTTTTCCATCAGTTGCAGGAACTGGCGGGCGTAGGCCGAGAGCGACTCGACGTAGCGGCGCTGGCCTTCGGCATAGAGCGTATCGAAAGCCAGCGACGACTTGCCCGAACCCGACAGACCGGTGATGACCGTGAGCCGGTTGCGCGGCAGGTCGAGGTTGATGTTCTTCAGATTATGGGTACGGGCACCGCGAATGTGGATTTCATCCATGGCAGGGACGATATGGCAACCGAACGTGCCACTATAAGAGAAAACAGGCGCGAGGGAAGCGCTATCGCAGGCGCGCGCGGGACGACCGTGTTCTCGCGCCGCTTCGCTCATCAGGGGGCAGGAGGCGGGGATCGGATCCGTTGGAAGGATCGTCATTGCGAAAGCCTTCCCCGCCTCGTCATTGCGAAGGCCGCAGGCCCACAACAGTCCAGGCGGCCTTGCAAGTTACCGTAGCGCTTCGGAAAACAGGTTTTTCGCATCGTATCGTATCCTGCATCATCGGCCCCCCGGCGTCATTCATCCGGCACCGCGCGCTTGTTGCCGTGGCGGTCGAGCGCCACATAAGTCAGTTTGGCTTCCGTCACTTTGAGCGCCACC
>JAIRLA010000170.1 GCA_031259795.1 Azoarcus sp. | reverse complement strand
CAAGCCCCCCACCCTCGTCATTGCGAAAGCCCCCCCCTCCCTCGTCATTGCGAGGAGCGCAGCGACGTGGCAATCCAGTTCGTTCCATGCGGAGCGCAGCGACGCTGGATAAAAGAGGGGAGGGGAGGGGAGGGGAGGGGACAAGCATCCCCTTCCTTCGTCTCCTTTTTCAGCATGGGGCCGTCCGCGCGCGGGGGCGATGATGGCGGCGTAAATTGCCGCCCGCCCGGCGGCGGACTAAGATAACGGCCTTTGGCCGTCGTCCGGACGGCGCGGGAAGGGAAGGAATCGACATGAAAACGGCGGCGGGTGCGGTACAGATGATGGGGATGATGGCGGAGACGGAGGCGGGCGTGGCGGCGCGGGAGGCCGCCGCCGCGGGGGATGAGGCCGGCGGGGCTTGCTGCCGCCTGGTGCGCAAGTCCGGGAAGCTCGCCGATGTCTGCTACGACATTCGCGGCCCGGTGCTGACGCGCGCGCGCCAGATGGAGGATGAGGGGCACAAGATCATCAAGCTCAACATCGGTAATCTGGCCGCTTTCGGGTTCGACGCGCCCGAGGAAATCCAGATGGACATGATCCGCAATCTGCCGTATTCCTCGGGGTATTCGGACTCCAAGGGGATTTTCCCCGCGCGCAAGGCGGTGATGCATTACACGCAGCAGAAAGGTATCAAGGGGGTCGATGTCGAGGATATCTACATCGGCAACGGCGTCTCCGAACTCATCGTCATGGCGATGAACGCGCTGCTCGACGCGGGCGACGAGGTGCTGGTGCCCGCGCCGGATTATCCGTTGTGGACGGCGGCGGTGTCGCTGTCGGGCGGGCGTCCCGTGCATTATCTGTGCGACGAGGGGGCGGGCTGGTTGCCCGATCTGGCCGATATGCGGCGCAAGATCACTCGCAATACGCGCGCCATCGTCATCATCAATCCCAATAATCCGACGGGGGCGGTTTATCCCGAGGAAATGTTGCGGGAAATCGCCGCCATCGCGCGCAGGCACGATCTTATTCTTTATGCCGACGAGGTCTACGACAAGGTGCTCTACGAGGGGACGGCGCATACCTCGCTCGCGGCGCTCTCCGAGGATGTCCTGACCATCGTTTTCAACGGGTTGTCGAAGAATTACCGCGCCTGCGGCTATCGCGCCGGGTGGATGGTGGTGTGCGGCGACAAGCGCCACGCGCGCGATTACATCGAGGGGCTGGATATGCTGGCTTCGATGCGCCTGTGCGCCAATGTGCCCGGTCAGTATGCGATCCAGACCGCGCTCGGCGGCTACCAGAGCATCGACGAGTTGATCGGCGAGGGCGGGCGGCTGCGGCGGCAGCGCGATCTGGCGTGGGAATTGATTACCGCGATTCCGGGCGTGAGCTGCGTCAAGCCGCAGGCCACGCTTTATATGTTCCCGAGGCTCGATCCCAAGGTGTACCCGGTCGCCGACGATCAGGCGTTCATCGCCGAACTGTTGGAGGCCGAACGGGTGCTGCTGGTGCAGGGGACGGGCTTCAACTGGCCGCATCCCGATCACTTCCGCCTGGTTTTCCTGCCCTATGAAGAGGATTTGCGCGAGGCGGTCGGGCGCATCGCGCGTTTTCTCGAACATTACCGCAAGCAGCACGGCGCGGCGGTCTGAGGCGGACATGCCGCTCGCCTTGTTGTGCGTCACGGACGATGCGGGGCGAATCGCCGCGCCGGAGTGGCTGGCGCGCGCCTTGCTCGTGCATCGCCAGTTGCACGAAAACCTGCCGCCGGAGGCTGACGCTTACCGGCAAGTCCTGCAACGGGTGTGCGCCGACGGCGGGCGCCTCACCTTGGCGGTGGAGGATGAGGCGGTCAGGGGCTTGGCGCTGTGGCGCGTCGTGGAGAATACGCATGAAGGCCGCCGTTTTTATGTAAACGATTTGGTGACGGAGGCCGCCTGCCGGGGGCGGGGCGTCGGCAAGGCGCTCGTCGGATGGCTGGAGGACGAGGCGCGGCGGCGCGGTTGCGCCGTGTTGGCGCTGGATTCCGGGGTGACGCGGCACGGCGCGCACCATTTTTATTTCAGGGAAGGCTTTTTCATTCCCGCTTTTTGTTTCAGGAAACTGCTCAAATGAGTCAAATAAAACCTGTCAACGCCGGTTTGCTCGGCATCGGTACGGTCGGCGGCGGCACTTACACGGTGTTGACGCGCAACGCGGCGGAAATCGCCCGCCGGGCGGGACGCGAAATCCGCATCGCCGCGGTGGCGGACAGAAACATCGAACATGCGAGAACGATCGTCGGCGCGGATGTCAGGCTTACGAGCGATGCCTTCGAGGTGGTGCGCGATCCGGAGATCGACATCGTCATCGAGTTGATCGGCGGGTATACGGTGGCGAAGGATCTGGTGCTGGCGGCGATCGAAAACGGCAAGCACGTCGTCACCGCCAACAAGGCGCTGCTGGCCGTGCATGGCAATGAAATTTTCGCCGCCGCGCATCGCCGCGATGTGATGGTGGCCTTCGAGGCGGCGGTGGCCGGGGGCATCCCCATCATCAAGGCGCTGCGCGAGGGACTTTCCGCCAACCGCATCCAGTGGGTGGCGGGCATCATCAATGGCACCACCAATTTCATTCTTTCCGAAATGCGCGACAAAGGGCTGCCTTTCGCCGAAGTGTTGCGGGAAGCGCAGCGCCTCGGTTACGCCGAGGCCGATCCCACTTTCGATATCGAAGGCGTGGACGCCGCGCACAAGGCGACGATCATCAGCGCCATCGCTTTCGGCATTCCGATGCAATTCGACAAGGCGTACATCGAGGGCATTTCCCGGCTCGAATCCATCGACATCGGTTATGCCGAACAGCTTGGCTACCGAATCAAGCTCCTGGGCATCGCCCGCCGCCGCGCGCAGGGGGTGGAGCTGCGCGTGCATCCGACCCTGGTTCCGGCCAAATGCCTGCTCGCCAATGTCGAGGGGGCGATGAACGCGGTGCTGGCGCAGGGCGACGCCGTCGGCGCGACGCTTTATTACGGCAAGGGCGCGGGGGCCGAGCCGACCGCCAGCGCGGTGATCGCCGACCTGATCGACGTCACCCGCCTCCATACCGCCGATCCCGAGCACCGCGTGCCGCATCTCGCCTTCCAGCCCGGCCAGTTGCGGGACGTGCCGGTACTGCCGATCGGGGAGACGGTCACTTCCTATTACCTGCGCATGCGGGTGCTGGACAAATCCGGCGTGCTCGCCGACATCGCCCGCATCCTCGCCGACGGCGATATTTCGATCGACGCCATGATCCAGAAAGAAGCGGGCGAAGGCGAATCGCAGACCGACATCATCCTCCTCACCCACCGCACCGTAGAGAAGAACGCCGACGCCGCGATTGCGCGCATTGAGGCGCTCGACACCGTGCAGGGCAAGGTGACGCGCCTGCGCCTGGAACTGCTGTGATCCGCTATCGCATCCGTCCGTCGCGCCCCGAGGCGCATGTGTTCGAGGTTCGCTGCACAGTGGCGGCGCCGGATCCGGACGGACAGCGCTTCAGCCTGCCGGCGTGGATTCCCGGCAGCTACATGATCCGCGAATTTCCCTTTCCTTATTCCTGGCGCGCGCGAAAGTAGCATGGGCAAATTATCGGATATTGATGAACGATGCGTCCGATGTATTCATGATTGTTGATCTTCCCGCAAAATCTGTAAATGCGATAGTTTTGACATATGTAATTCTGCGCTCTATGTGTGGCATACTACCGCGACACTTTTTGTCGATGCTTTCAGCAAAACTCTGTATGTCGTAGCTTTTCTGTCGCCATGCCGTGCGTGGCCGTTTGTAGTCCTTTCCAACTGAAGGAGAATCCAATGAAGCATAAGCTTGTCAAGTTCGCTGTGTTAACGGGATCGATCGTCGCGGCGCTAGCCGCCGACGCAGCCACCCCGGCTCCAACGCTGACGTTCACTCGCACGCCGTCTCCGATGGTGGCGGGAGAGGATCATCACTTCCAGTGGAGTACGACGAATGCGACTTCCTTATACGTCGATTGTACGACGCAGGGCACGGGCTTCGTGACCAGAGGTCATTTGGCGCTGTCTGGCGACCATTATTCGGCCACGAATGCGGCGTGGGTTGGCAATCCCTCCCAATGCGCTTATACAGTCACTGGACCGGGCGGTAGCCGCACTTACTATGAAACGCTCGAAACCATCAAGAAAGCATCGGGAGGTGGTGGTGGTGTTTCTGCGGATATGGGGTCGCCCCCCGTTTACCTCCATTGGCGAGAGCCAGTACATTCGTGGTCGTCGCTGCTCTATAGGCATCGCAGCATGGTAGCCGCCACAGTAAACGTAACCAAGAAGGACGGAGCTTTGGTGTCGATCAAATTCACAGAAACTCTGACTGATGAACCCGCAGGTTTCCCTTTCTGCGTGCAGGCTTATGCTTCAGGCGCTTGGACGGAAAAACAGTGCCTTATCCCAACTCTGAGGGGGAGTATTACAGTCGGCTCGCCGCTCGCGGAGCCTATCTATGGGCTACGGTTCTCGGCGGCTTCTCCCAATTTGGCCAACTATGGCGCTGTTATAGCCGCGAGTGCTACTGACACAAAAGGAAATAGTTCGGGGAAGCAATGGAGCCGCCCTGGG